>CAYXMZ010000009.1:300-19988 GCA_964466345.1 uncultured Saccharimonas sp. (SeqCode) | reverse complement strand
TTTGGCTTCTTCTGGGGTCATCCAGTAATCTCGTTCCATGTCGTCTTTAATTTTAGTAAGTTTTTGACCAGTATTTTTTGCCAAAAGCTGAGCCAACATCTCTTTGACAGCCAAACCTTCACGAAGATCAATTTCCATATCTGTCACTTTTCCACGAGTACCACTGCTTGGTTGGTGAATCATTACTTTGCTATGAGGTAAAACATAGCGTTTGCCCTTAGCGCCACTACTCAGCAAAAACGCACCCAAGCTAGCTTGCAAGCCAATACCGATAGTCTGAACGTCTGGTTCGATATATTGCATCGTGTCATAAATTGCCATTCCATCATAGACAGAACCCCCAGGGCTATTAATATATAGCTTGATATCCTTTTTCGGGTCGTCATAAGCAAGATACAATAACTGAGCCACGACTACATTAGCAACGTGATCATCCACTGCTTCGCCCAAGAAAATAATTCGCTCATTTAACAGTCGCGAGTAAATATCGAAGGCACGTTCACCCTCATAAGTTTTTTCTACCACCGTTGGAATAAGATAACTTTTTGCTCTACTCATATTTTGATTATATCACAGCTCTCTTATATAAAAAGTAAAGACCCCCTTATAAAAAAGGGGGTCGGCGTCGGATGTTTTTGTAGTTAATTTTTTGCTTTGTGTCTGCTGATAATAATTGATATTATGGCCGACACGGCAAACCAACCACCTAAGGCGACAATCAGACAAAGTGCTCTAGCATCTGGCGTTGTCGCTACCTCGCTTAAGAGCCACGCTAGGCTCAAGTTGGCAGTAGCACACATAAGCACCAAAGCCAGTAAAACTCTTGTCTCGGACCTTTTTACAAATCTGGACACCCATTGTAAAAATGCCCATACGATTGGAACTGAACAAATCGACACTCCGGTTATAATTATGAAATTCATCATTCCACCTCTCGTCTTTGTTTGGAGTACGTTTAAGTCCGACAAATTGAGATTGTACCACATTTGTTGGTATTTGTCAACGGGTCATTAAACCCGTCGGGCATTAGTTAAAAAACCTAGTCAGACCCCAATCACTCTACGGGATAAACCGAATTAGGTATTTAAGGGGTTATTTTTTAGTATTAAGCTCAAGTAATCGATTGATTGTTTTATCTGTAATTAAACGATTAGCTATATTGTTGCGCACTTCCGGAGTATCAAATTGTTTCAGTGCGTCAGGGCTGTTTGCATATTGCTGTCGATAACTATTGATTGTCGTTTCCAATTCATCGGTTGAAGCTTGAATTTTTTCTGCTTTACTGAGCTCAGCTAACACCAATCCACCTTGCACGCGCTTGCGAGCTAACTCTTTAACTTCGGTTTCGAGCCAATCTTCACGAGATTTAAATCCGTTGGTTTGTAAATAATTATCAAGCGAAGTGCCTTGATAAGCCAAATTATTGATAAAATCTTTTTCGAGAGATTGTGCTTGATCTTTTAATAATATTTCAGGCACTGGAACCTTGCTAATCGCGACAAGTTGTTTAACTAAATCATCTTTGAGTTTTTCGGTATTTTCAACTTCTTTTTGCTTTTGTATCTGAGATTTGATATCAGTTTGCATTTCTTTAACGGTTTTGAAAGGTCCAACTTTGGCAGCAAATTTGTCGTCAATATCCGGTAAAACTACCTCTGATATAGATTTTAAATTAACCGAAAAAACAACCGGTTTGCCAGCTAGGGACTTCTCATGGTATTCTTTGGGAAATTTTAGATTTAAGTCAAATTTATCACCAGCTTTGTGACCAATAACGCCATCTTCAAAACCATCTATAAATTGACCCGAACCAAGATTCAAGTGATAATCATTGGCTTCACCGCCCTTAAAAACTTTGCCGTCACGTTTGCCGGTAAAGTCTATGACGACCTCGTCGCCTTTTTGAGCAACTCGCTTAACGTTTTTGTGCTCAGCTAAATTATTTCGAATTCGATCAATAACATCGTCGATTTCTTTGTCTGATACAGTTAGCTTATCGACTGTGACTTTTAATTTCTTATAGTCTCCCAAAGTAACTTTTGGCAAAATTTCGACTTCGGCTGAAAATTCTAATACCTCGCCAGGAACGAATTTTTGCATTGTAACCTCTGGTCTATCGAGTGGTTGTAGGTTTTCATCAACAAAAGCAGTAGCAACAGCTTTACTAATAGCTTCATTGACAGCCTGCTCCTGCAATTTATTTGGGTCGATGTTTTTAATTGCCACACTTGCTGGCACTTTACCTTTACGAAAACCAGCGACTTGTATATCACGCGATAACTTAACGACCGCTACTTGCTCAGCAATAGCTAATTCTTCAACCCCTAAAACAACTTTTAATTTTACTTTTGTATCTGTTAGATTTTCAACTTTGACCTTCATTTATTTCCTTTCAGCAGATCTATGATTGCAGTTATATTTAATTTTTGCTCTTCTTCGGTAGCAGTATTTTTAAGCGTATAATTGCCCGACATAACTTCTTGCTCGCCGACAAATATCAAATATGGAATTTGTTTTTTGACAGCGGATTTTATTTGTTTTTCAAGCTTTCGATTAGTTAAATCTTGCTCAATATTTAACCCGGCCAATCGTAAATCAGCACACAATTGACCAGATTCCCGTCCAAAATCACCCAAAGTTATGACATAGGCATTGGTCGTAGAAACAAATTCTGGTAAAAGATCGTGCGTTCGCAAAAAATCTTCAGTAGTAGTAGCCCCTGGAGCGAAACCAACAGCCGAAATAGGGTCTACGCCAAATAACCCAACCAAACCATCATAACGACCGCCACCAAAAAGCGAACGTGTATTTTCTGGATTAGTATCAAAAACCTCAAACACCATACCGGTATAATAATCGAATCCACGCATCAAAGTTATATCAAAGGTAGCGTTTTGGACCCCCATACGTTCCAAAAGTGTGAAAAGCGCTTGAATTTCACCAACGGCAGAACTTTCTCGGATTTCTTGAGGTAAATCAGCCATACTACGGGCTTTAATAATGTTTTCAAGTTTTTCTATCTTTTCATTAAACTGTTCGTCAAAAATTTCTTTGCTTTGATCTTTAAATTCACTTTCGGTGAGTTTATTTTTGCGATCAAATAGTTTTATTAAGGCAGTAGCTTTTGCTCCATCAAGCTCGAAATATTGCGCCATCATAAAGTTAATCAATTTGCGATTGTTGACTTTGATGATGAAATCCTCTGAGCGAGCACCAAATTCTTGCATAATACCTTCGGCCATGGCAATCATCTCAGCTTCTGGTTGTATACCGTCGGAACCAAAGATGTCTACGTTAAGTTGCCAAAATTCGCGATCACGACCTTTTTGTGGCCTCTCATAACGCATAAAATTAGCGATAGAATACAATCTTGCCGGCAAGGCAATTTCTTGACGCTTGGCAGCAACCATACGACTGACGCTAGGCGTCATCTCGGGACGAATAGTAACAGTCCGACCACCTCTGTCAACAAACGAATAAGTTTGCTCACTAACCAACTCTTGACCACTTTTGGCGGCATAGAGTTCGAGTGGTTCGAGTAGTGGTGCAGAATATTCTTCATAACCATATCGTTCAGAAACTTTGCGCCACACTGAAAAAATGTAATTTTGTACTCTCTGATCAGAGGGATAAAAATCACGCGTGCCTTTGTAACTCTGGGGTGATAGTTCATTCATATCTTTTTAATTCTGACATTTTTAGGGAATAATTACAACCCCTTGGTATGTTGTTGCAACCAAGTATACATCGCTATACCCGAGGCTACGCCTACATTAACAGACCTAGTAGAACCAAATTGTTTAATTTGAATTATATCGTCAGAACTAGCTAGTAATTCCTTGCTAATCCCTTCGCTCTCGTTGCCAAATACTAGGACGCATTTTTTTGATAATTTGATCTCGTCCAGATTCTTGGCGCCTGGCACAATGTCTATAGAGATAATTTTGTATTTTTGAGCTCGCATTGCTTTGACAAATTCATCAACACTCTCGTGATGTTTGATATCGAGATATTTATCGGTCGCCATAGCGCCACGTCGATTGTAATGACGACGGCCAATAATGTGAACTGCTTTAACATTAAAAGCGTTGGCATTACGAACCACCGTACCAGCATTAAAATCATGCTGTAGATTTTCTATGGCGACCTGCAAATCAAAACGTGACTTGCCTAAGTCCGCTTTTATAGCTTCGTTCGTCCAACAACGATATTTGTCAACAACGTTACGAGTATCGCCAGTAGATAGTAGCTCTTGATCATATTTTGAGTTTTTCATAAATAAAAGCCTAAATAACACTAAATTAGCATCTTGGTGCGCGCGAGAGGACTTGAACCTCCATGCCCTTGCGAGCACTAGCACCTGAAGCTAGCGTGTCTACCGTTTCACCACGCGCGCGTATGATAATTATATCAAACATCAAACATCAACCAAGCCCACCACAGCAGTAATGAATAAAGCTATACGTCTAGTAAGGTAAAATATAGTTGGAATTTAGTTTAGGAGCTAGTTCTTTAATAGTGTTTTGCTGTTTTACACCAGGATTCATCGTTCCGAAAGGATCAAATGTTTCGCGAATCTGTTTATAGACATCAGACACGTCTTGGTCTAATTGATCATAAGCAGCCATAGTTTTGAGCCTACCTTCACCTGATTGAGTAACAATATCCCCACCATACCGTACTACTATTTCTATATAGTCATGAATCAGTTTTAGAGATTTTTGTTTATCCGCAATTTGTCTTAAGTTAAATGCAGGATAAAAATCAAATACACCAGTTAGCCAATTGGCTTGCGCCGGTAAGTTAATTGAGTTTTTATGAGCTAATTCGTTAACTGCAAGCAAAAACTCTTCGCGACGTTCACTCGAAATAGACGCCCCGTTGATAATCTGTGGCATAGATTTATCTTTAGCCAAGTTTTGTGAGATGAAATTACCAACTTCACGAATAATACCAAGTTCTTCGATTGAATAATTATCGTCCGTAAATACTTCAGTATCAACTTCAGAAAGCTGTTTTAAAATTTTCTTGATAGCACGTTTGTCTCTGCTGCTGATAGTTATATAGAGTACGCTGGCGATTTTACTATCACTATTACCAAAGATGTATTTTTTACCCATAGATTCAGCTTGTTCAAATAATTCTCCGTCAATGATCTCGAGCGTGCTTGGACGAGCAATTTTGGCAATATTATCAGCAACGTCACGAGCAGTTTCACTACGTACAAAAGTAGCCACTATAATAGCTTTGTCCTCTTCGTAAGGCACGGTCCTAAGAGCTATTTCTGAGATAATTCCAAGAGTTCCTTGCGAGCCAACAATTAAAGGCGTCAAATCAAACGACCCGTCATGGTTTTTCACCTTGGCGATACTACTATAACCAACATTGTCTAGAGGACTGCCAGCTATTTTATCCATAATTAATTGCTCATTATCCTCAATAATTCCGTCAATTTTACGATAAAGTTCTCCTTCAAAGGTTTGCAGACCTTTCTTTTTATTTAATTCATATTTAGTAATACGTTTTGTTTCGATAATATCACCATTAGACAAAATTACCTCTAGGCATTCAACCCATTGACCTATTTGTCCATTTTGAGCTGAGTTTACACCGCTTATATTATTAGCGATAGCACCGCCAATCGTGGCATATTTAGCTGAGGCTGGTACCACAGGAAGAGCTATACCCCCAGACTGCAAAAGGGTACTCAAAAGACCAATATTTACACCAGATTGAACATGTATAAATTGTTCTTTAGGTTTTGTTTCAACAAATATGATTTTGTCTAAGTGAGTCGACATATTTACGATAATGCCACTGCCTATGGCCGCACCTGTTCTATCCGTACCACCGCCTCTAGCGGTCAAAGGTATAACTCGGCCTCTTTCTGCCATTTGCCAAGTAAAACGTGCTATTTTGCGAATATCATTTACTGTGCGCGGATGGACAACAATATCCGGTTTGATACTAAGAATACTGCCGTCGCTAGAAAATCGTTCGCACACAGCATCGTTACCAGAGGCTTCCCCTAGAATATGTTCGTTGAGATATTTTGCTATTTTATTCATTTAATTTATACCCTTAGTGCTTAACATAAACCATAATACCACCCATTGTTTTTCATTGCGAGTAAAGTTTAATATTTGAGGTAGCACATTAAACTAACGTTTGGTATAATTATTTTTATGCGCGAGTGGTGAAATTGGTATACACGTATGCCTTAGGAGCATATGCCGCAAGGCGTGCTGGTTCAAGTCCAGTCTCGCGCACCAAATAAAATACACCCCTTTGGGGGTGTATTTTATTTATTAGATCAAGTAATCAACGTGACGGTAGAAAGCGAGGCTCGCATTACCGTAATCGCGATTATCCACCACAACAACCTTGTTTACTTGCGGGACCTCACTTCTACCCATATACGATAATACCATAAGCCCGTTTGATTTTAAAAGGTTTCCCAGTTTTGAAACTATTGATAGCTGCATGTCGCCATAAGGAGGGTCCGCAAAAATAATATCAAATCTTTTGTTTTCATTATCCTTAAACCACGTATCAACTGCTTGCCTACACAAATAAGTCTGGTTTTGAAAACCAAGCTTATCGATATTGTTTTGGATAGTTTTGCTAGCAGAAAAATCTTTTTCAACAAATACAACTGATTTAGCACCGCGACTCAAGGATTCTAATCCAATAGCTCCACTACCAGCAAAAACATCCAGTACGGACGCTTCCTTTATCTCGTCACCGACGATATTAAACACCGAACCACGTATTCGTTCGCTCATTGGATGCGTCAATTTGCCATCGGGAGCGTCGATTCTTTGTCCACCTTTTTCACCTGAAATAATTCTTAACTTCATATTTTATTTATAATATATTCCCGCTATCCAACCTAAGGCAATCATTTTAGCCATTTCTGGAATCATAACTTTTCTTACGTCACGCGCTAACCGCTCAGTCCAGCCTTTTTTCTCATAACGCTCGAACATTTTGTAACTATCAATATAGGTGATACTCGCCTTTAAAAGCTCGATATATTCACCAGATTTAGCTCTCTTTATGTCATTTTTATCAAGTTTAAACATCGGCTTGCGAGATTGGTATGTAGTCATAATTAATTCAACGCCCATTTCAAATAAAACATGGTTGGTCATAACACCTTTTGGACCCGAACGACGCCAATTAAACTGCAAAAATTCTTTGATATTATCTCCAGGTGCAACTATTCTCGACATACGACTACGCAAATCATTTATGTCACGGCTATCTAACTCTTGTAGCTGACTACGAAGCGGATAGTGATGAGACGGACTAAGTCCATCGACTATCATATGCGCCATCCAAGCCAATTCAAAACTCATGCGAACTTTATCTTGTTTTTTACTCGCTTCATTTAGATTGTAAATATGATCAGCAACATGATTAAGAAGACGGGTATCGCTAAAGTCTGGCAAAATAAATTGCCAAGGCTCATCGGCCGTATCTGCTTTTTTACTCGCCAAACCGTCTGGCCCATTCATGCCCTCAAAATGAATAATTTCTTTGGCGGTTGGAAAATGTATTTTTTTCGGTAAATGACCGACAACTAATTTTCGTGCAATTTTATCAAGCCGCTGATGAGTAGCAACTTTTTCTGTCTTTTTATCTGGTAATAAATATCTAGAAAACATAAAAATTAATTCAACATAGTCAACCTCTGGTAATACTGTACTTTTTCGGCCAACTCGCTATATTGTAGCAGATTTTGTTTTGATAAAACGAAATTTTGGGCTTGTTTTTGAGCGCGGACAATCATTTTCGTATCGCCAAGTGTAGCAAATTGAAGATTTAATTCTCCATGTTGAGCTTTTCCATAAATTTCTCCTGGTCCACGCAACTTTAAATCAACCTCTGCCAAATAAAACCCGTCATTACTCTTTTCGATCGCACGCAAACGTCTAGTTGGTTTTTCACTCGTGCTGTTTATCAAATAACAATAGCTTTGCTTGTCACCACGCCCTACTCTGCCACGCAGCTGATGAAGCTGGGCTAATCCAAACCTATCAGCATTCTCAATGACAATTACCGTGGCATTAGGTACGTCGACCCCAACTTCCACTACAGTCGTACTTACTAAAATATCAATTTTACCAGAGGCAAAATCCTTCATAACAGCATTTTTTTTCGATGGTTTCATTTTGCCATACAAAAGTCCAATCTTGCGATGTTTAAAAACGGAACTCGAGAGGCGCTTATATTCAGCCTGCACGCTTTTAGTGTCGTTAATCGGATCGTCTTCTACTAAAGTGCAAATTACGTACACTTGTCTTCCGTTCTCGATTTGTTTATCAATAGCTTCATATAACTGAGAACGGCTGTTAGGTGACCAGATTTTAGTAATTATAGGCAGACGGCCTTTTGGTAGTTCGTTTATGATACTAATATCTAATTCACCATACAAAGTCAGAGCTAAGCTGCGCGGAATTGGAGTAGCGGTCATAGTCAATAAATGCGGCATTTTTTCTGATTTCGATAACAACCACTGTCTCTGTTTAACGCCAAATCTATGTTGTTCATCAATTATTACTAGTCCCAGCTTATTAAAGTTAAAACTATCTTGAATAAGCGCTTGCGTACCGACAACTATATCAACTTCCCCGCTATAAATTTTTTTATACAACTCTTGACGAAGCTTCTCTTTTACCTTACCAGTTAATAATCCAATTTTTATATCAAACGATTCAAGTAGCTTCGTGAGAGTTTCCGCGTGTTGATTGGCCAGTATTTCTGTTGGAGCCATTAAAGCAGTTTGGAATCCAGCTCGAGCAACTTGGCAAGCGACTAGCCCAGCCACGACAGTTTTACCAGAACCAACATCTCCTTGAATTAATCTATTCATAGGAGTAGTTTTTTCTAAATCTTGTAAAATACCCCAAGCAGCGCGCCTTTGTGCTCCAGTTAGAGCAAATGGCAGTCGGTCAACAAAATCACGTACTATTGGTTGATTAAAGGGTATTTGCCAACTACTAAGCTTCGTATTGGCTTGGCGATTAAGTTGACTGGCGAGCAACATCTGAAATAGTTCCTCAAACGCAAGTCTTTCTTGAGCTTGCTCAACGTCTTCAATGCTTTTTGGAAAATGCATCGCTGTTATAGCTTGGTTTTTAGATAATAATTTTTCATTTTTTACGATTTCTGTCGGTAGCGTCTCAGATAAACCTTCTATCGTAGGTCTTAGCTCGATTAATATTTTCCGAACTAAGTTTGATTTTAATCCCTTTATTGAACGGTAAATCGGTAAAATCCTGTCGGTCTGAACAGGAAGGTATTTACTAAGTTCTGCATTGGGGCTAGTTAACTGATATCGGTTATAGCTAAACTCAAATTCTCCCGAAAAATAAAACTCTTGCCCCTTTTTCAATTGTTGGACTCGATAAGGCTGATTAAACCAGACAGCTTGAACCTTACCTGTGTCATCGACCAAAGTAGCCGTTGTAATACGTAATCCTCGTCGGACTTGACGAGTTGAAATGCTTTCACAAAAAGCTTTTATAGTAACTTTGCCTGGTTTTAAATCAATAATTTTACTTAAATGTGAAAAATCTTCATAGCGCCGAGGTAAAAAATTAATTAAATCAGCAACGGTCTTAATTCCAGCCAGCTCAAACTGCCGACCCGTCTTGTCTCCTACGCCTTTAATTTTGTCGAGCGTTGTTTTTAGCTCCATATAAACTATTTTAGCTTAGTTTTTTAAACTTACTTAATTAAAATGAAGTTGTTTTTGCCTTTTTTGAGTAAAGCCGATTTTGATATTTTCATATCCTGTTCGATTTTACACCCATTAATAGAAATAGCTCCGCCGTCAATCAAACGTCTTGCTTCACCCTTGCTAGACGCTAGGCTAGTTTTTATTAAAACGTCTATAGCGTTTAATCCACGAGATACAGTCGGAATTTCTTTTGCTAAAATCGCCTTTTCTTTAATACCCAAAGATTCAAATTTTGCACCGCCAAACAAAACATCTGTAACTTTTTCGGCCGCTATAGTCCTTGCGTCGCCATGCACTAAAGTAGTGACGTTATGAGCTAAAGTTTTTTGAGCAACTCGAGCACTAGGATTTTGTTTAGTTTCTTTTGCTAATTCGTTAATTTTTTCTTTATCCAAAAAAGTATAAATCTTGAGGTAGTCAATTACGCTGTCATCATCCACATTCAGCCAAAACTGGTAGAATTTATAAACACTAGTTTTTTTCCTGTCTAGCCAGACTGCTCCGTCTTCGGACTTGCCAAATTTAACTCCTGTTGTTTTGTTTACAACAAGAGGTGTAGAATAAACATTTAATTCTCGACCATCAATACGGCGTGCTAAATCTACTCCAGCAACTGCATTTCCCCATTGATCAGAGCCACATAGTTGTAGGCTTACATCGTATTTACGTGACAAATGGACAAAATCATAACCTTGAATTAACGCATAACTGAACTCAGCATAACTGATTCCGCCACCTTTTTCACCCAACCGCGAACGAATAAATTCGCGGTCAATCATCTGGCCCATCGGTGCGTGTTTCCCTATTTTACGCAAAAAATCAATGTATTTAATATTTTTAAACCAAGAATAATTATCAACGAAAACAATGTCCTGACCAGCAAATAAATTTCGGCATTGTTCCAAAAGCGCGCGTTTATTGCGATTTACCTCTTCTAAAGTTTTAAGATTACGTTCATCCGCTTTACCATCAGGATCGCCAATTAGTCCCGTCGCACCGCCAACCAGCATGTAAGCTCGATGACCAAAATTAACAAATCTTCGCGCCAACAAAATCGCCGCCAAATTACCGATAGTCATACTATCAGAACTAGGGTCAACACCTAGATAAAAACTAATCCGGCCTTTGTCGAGGCTTTTTATGTCTTTATATGTCGTTTGGTTGACAAGCCCGCGCCATTTTAGCTCCTCAGAAAGCGTCATAATTTACTCCGTTTTTTAAACTTATTATCTGTTATTATAAACTATACTGAGAAAAAATAAACACTTCCTTTTTAATTATCAATGGTATAATGGTCATATATTTAATGCGAGGAAAAATCAGTGGCCAAAAAACGAGGTAAAATACGCAACCTAGGTTATAGCTTGTATTCTAATTTAGCTTCTAAAAAACCGATCAAAAATAATAAAAGACTAAAGAACAATGCTCAACCAACTAAACGATACACAAAATATCTAGAAACTATGCCCAAAAGTCGCGGAAAAAAAAT
Organism: uncultured Saccharimonas sp. (SeqCode); assembly: GCA_964466345.1. GTDB lineage: Bacteria > Patescibacteriota > Saccharimonadia > Saccharimonadales > Saccharimonadaceae > UBA1547. Next base: position 8,751 of record CAYXMZ010000009.1, on the reverse strand, counting down.
TCTGCACAGACTAAACCCTAAATATTGGTTTAGTAAAACCACTCCAACGACCATTATTAAAGCACTCGGTATTATTATTCTAATAATAGCCCTGTTGATTGGCGGGCTGTTTATTTATTTCCGTAAAGACCTAGAAGCAATTAGCCCAGGCGAGATTTCAAAAAAAGTTCAAACCACCGTAAATACATACCTCGATCGTAACGGTAAAGTCTTATGGGAAGATAAAGGCACAGGTAATTACAAACTGGTCGTCGAGGACGACGAAATTAGTGAATATCTTAAACAGGCCACTGTTGCCATAGAGGACAAGGAATTTTATATGCACGGTGGCGTTAGTTTATCAGGCATAATTCGCGCCTTTATTAATAATGTCATAGGTGGTAGAACACAAGGTGGCTCTACTCTGACTCAACAACTTGTAAAACAAGTCTTTTTCTCTGAAGAAGCCTCTTCCCGAGGCCTGTCTGGTATTCCACGCAAAATTAAAGAGGCATTCTTGGCTATCGAAGTTGAAAGAATGTATAGCAAAAATCAAATTCTTGATCTTTATTTAAATGAATCGCCTTACGGTGGTCGTCGTAATGGGGTGGCTTCGGCGTCACAAACTTATTTTGGTAAATCACCAAAAGATTTGAGTATCGCAGAAGCAGCGCTACTCGCCTCTATCCCACAAAACCCATCCTATTACAATCCGTATAATACCGCCGGCAATGAATCACTGATTAGTCGTCAGCACACTGTCATAAACTATATGCACGAGCAAGGCTATATCTCCAAAGAAGAAGCCGACAAAGCCAAAGAATATCCTATATTAGACAATATAATTCCAGAGTCTAGTCAATATGACGACATACGGGCACCTCATTTTGTGCAGATGGCACGCTCCGAGGCTATACAAAAAATTGGTGAAAATACTATTGGGAACGGCGGATTAACTATTACCACTTCGTTAGATTTAGACATTCAGAACAAGCTCGAAGAATCAATGAATGAACTATTTGCTTCATACTGGCCAGATGCTGCAGGTTTTAGTAACGGGGCTTCTACGATAGAGGATAATGTCACAGGACAAATAGTTGCTTTGATGGGTAGTCGCGATTTTAACCATCCGGGTTTTGGTCAAGACAACGCAGCTACCGCATATATCCAACCAGGTTCAACAATTAAATCTCTGGTTTACGCTGAATTATTTGAAAACAAAGGTAACGGTCAACAAAATTTCGGTAGCGGAACTATGTTGTCTGACGAAAACATAGATGCTATTTATGGCGCCAAGCTGAATAACGCTGACCGCACTTTCTGGGGAAATATATCTATTCGAACAGCACTAGCTAATTCTCGTAATATTCCAGCCGTTAAAGCCATGTATATTAGTGGCGTTAAACCCACTCTTGATAAAATCCACGCTATGGGCGGTAAAAGTTACTGCACTCAAGGCGCTGAAACAGGCGTCGGTTTAGCGGCAGCTATTGGTGGCTGTGGAATTAAACAAGTTGACTTAGTCAATGCATATGCCTCGCTCGCTCGCGGCGGTATATATAAAGACCAAACCACACTATTAGAGATTAAAGACGCATCTGGGCAATCGCTATATAAATACCAGGACTCAGTTGGAAAACAAGTCTTAGATGCTCAGTCGGCTTATATTGTCAGCGATATCTTGTCTGATGATAACGCTCGTTCACGTTTAGTTGGCACTAACTTAGCAGGCTTTGTTATCGACGGAGTTAAAACCGCGACAAAAACCGGAACTTCAGATACTGGTGGTAATTCTAAAGATATTTGGATGATGAGTTATAGCCCAGTATTAACGATGAGTGTTTGGCTAGGTAATAACGACACGTCCATTCTGCGCAACGGCAACTCAACAATTCCACGAACTGTAGTTAATTCCGTTATGTCATATGCCCATAAAGAAGTTTATACCGCAAATGGCAAATGGAAATCGGGCGACTGGATAAGCAAGCCTTCTGGTATCCAAACTGTTAACAACGAGCTTTACCCGTCTTGGTGGAATAAAACTCAGTCTCAATCAACAGAACAAATGATGTTTGATAAAGTTTCCAAGAAAAAAGCTACTAACTTAACACCTGATGGCGCAAAAATCGAATTAACTGTCACCAAGATTATTGATCCTGTTACCAAAAAACCAGTCTATTCGGCGCCAGACGGCTATGATGCTAATGCCGATGATGACGCACATAAAAGTACTGATAACCAAGCCATCGTATCGGTAATAACCGAAGACAACGGCGACAACAAATATACCGTAACTGTTACGTTAACACCTGGAACATTTAACGTTACCAATATTCAAATCAAAGTTGGTGGTTCTACTGTCACAAGCTTGCCAGCTAATAGCTCTAACACATACATTTACAAAGGCACACTTACGCCAGCTGATACAAGCAGACAGACAGTGACGGCCACCGTTACAGATAGTGGGTACTATGTCAACGACCATACATCACAACAAACTACACCGGTTTATCAAAGTTTATAAATCTTGATTTATTTATTAAACAAATTCACTAGCCGTTCTTCTTGGTCGCCTGATTTTCCATAAGAGCGTGACTTTGTATTCGTTTTGTTACGACTATTTTCTTGACGCTTGTTGCTCGAACGATCTTTTGATTGTGGTTTTTTAACAGGACGAGGACGAGTCGTATTAACTAAATCAGCAAACATCATTCTGCCGGCTTCGGTTTGTAAACTACGTGTAAATTTAACCGTGACGTTTTGTCCTATTCTATTGCCACCTTGCTCAACTACCACCATCGTCCCATCAGCCAAATAACCAACGCCCTGTCCGCGTTCCTGTCCTTTTTGAACAAGCTGCAGACTAGTTGTTTCGCCAGGCAAATACGCCATCCTAAGGTTCATAGCTACATCGTTGATATTCAAAACTTCAATATTTTCTGTTTTTGCTACTTTGTTTAAATTAAAATCAAGCGTACAAATTAAACCGTCATGCTTTTTCGCTAATTCCAAAAGCTTATTATCAACACCACTAGAAGTAGTACGTTCGTCTGGAAAAATTTCAACTTTTACGTCAGGTAAAGCTTGCAACTCGGCTACTATATCCAAACCACCGCGAGCGCGCAATCTTTTATCTGAGTCTGGTTGGTCTGCCATAAATTGTAGCTCAGCAATGACACTTCGTGGTATAACGAGAGTACGGTCTATAAAACCGGCCTTAGCAAGTGCCAAAATCCTGCCATCAATTAAAGCTGAAGTATCGACAAAAACCGGACGACCAGATTTTGCCGAAAAGATACGTCCACCAAGTTGATTTTTTATTACTAGATAAGTTGTTTCAATTAAAATTATTACCAAAATTATCGATACGATTATTGTTGTTTCCATTTTTTCCTTTACTTTTTCAAATAGTCTATTAAAGCTGTGCGCAAATCACTAACGTTCGTGACAAAATCAGACTTACTACCACCTCGAGGCGCAATAGCTCTTTTAAAGCCGAGCTTCTTAGCTTCGCTAATTCTCCTGTCACTAAGTCGAGCTGAACGAATTTCACCACCCAAACCAACTTCACCAAATACAATCGTGTGTTCGTCGACACAACGACCAGCAGCAGCACTAGCGATTGCCATACAAACTGCCAAATCCGAAGCTTGGTCATTTAATTTAATACCGCCAACCACATTAACATAAATATCTTTATCCGCAAAATTTAACTTGGTACGCTTTTCAAGTACAGCAACTAATAAGTTTAAACGATTAATATCAAATCCACTAGCTGTACGCTTGGGATAACCGAAATTTGTCGGATTAACTAAGGCCTGAATTTCAACCAGCAAAGGCCTCGTTCCCTCAAGCGTAGCTAATACAACCGAACCGTCATTATTTTGCCTTTCAGCCAATAACGCCGCCGATGGATTATCGACCAATTTCAAACCATCATTAGTCATTTCAAAAATTGCCGCTTCGTTAGTTGAACCAAATCGATTTTTTGCTGCACGAATAATTTTGAATCCGCCATAACGATCGCCCTCAAACTGTAGCACAACATCTACTAAATGCTCGAGAACTTTCGGCCCCGCTATAGTACCTTCTTTGTTGACGTGGCCAACCAATATCACTGCCGTTCCAGCACTTTTGGCCGCACGTATAATTACATTGCTACTATTTGTAATTTGGCTAACAGTACCTGGGGCAGACGTAATTTCCTCAAGCATTAAGGTTTGAATCGAATCTATGATAACCAGTTCATAACTACCAGAACGCAAAGTTGCAGCAATATCGTTTGCACTAGTACTAGCGGCGAAATCTAGTCTTTCGGTTTTAACCGCACCTAATCTTTCGGCGCGCAGTCTAACTTGGCTAGCTGACTCTTCTCCGCTGACATAAAGTACGGACTTATTCTTGGCAATCTCCGCCGATATCTGCAAAAGCAAAGTGCTCTTACCTATACCAGGTTCACCTGCCACTAAAAGCACGCTACCAGCTAAAATTCCACCACCCAAAACGTCGTCTAAATCACCAAGTCCAGTACGTAATCGATCGTTCTTTTGACTTACTGGAATTGAACGCATAGTTTGAACCACGAGTGCTTGTCCGCTAGATTCACTTCTCGCTACGGCTGTTTTGCCACTTGACACCGCCTGTTCTAAAAGCGTATTCCATTCTCCGCAATTATCACATTTACCTGTCCATTTTGGGTAAACCGTGCCACAGTTTTGACAAACAAATTGAGTTTTTGATTTTACCATACCTGCCTATTATACTTCAAAGTGTTGGTTGTGAGGATAGCGTACTATCCAAACTATCTTGTAGTTTTTTAGATTCAGAGGCTATAGAATTGTATTCATCTATTAATCCATTGCGTTCGTTTATGTTTGAATTAATTTCGTCGCGAATATTCTGTAATGAACTTTGACGAGATAATAACTGATTCCTTTCACTATAAAAAGCCCACATTGATGCAAATTCACCGTTCTCGGCACGAACATTGAATTGTTGAATATCATTATTCAAACTAGCCACGTCCGTATTGTAGGTGATAGTCGCTCCCTCAATAGTGTCCTTAAGTTCATTTATGCGATTCATCAATTGGTCTGCTTTAATACGCAAATCTTCAAAAACTCCAACATATCCATCATAAAGCACTGTAATTTTTTGTCTATTTGTAAAATATCTCTCGTAATAAGTTTCGAGTTCTGGGCTAATATCGCCCACTTGTGTGCCAATAATCGAATGAAGTTCGTTACTAAATTGACCTGGTTCGTTTCTATCATAATAGTTCATCACTGCTTTAATTTCTTCATCATCTTTGATTTTTTCGTATTCAGTATTTAAAAGCTCATTAACTCTCTTCTTGTCAAAAGTGCTAAGGCGAGCATAAGCTGAATGAAGCATCTCGTGTGCAGCTGTAACTTCACGAATTCCATCTAGTCTTGGTTCTACAACATCGTAAATATAGATTCGGTTAGCCGTGTAACAACCTAAAATTCTCTCGCTCTTTTCTACTCGCTGACATTTATCATTAAAACTATCAGTGCCATCAACCTCTGGGTGATTAACGCGAAATACAAATTCTCCGAGAGACGTCATATCCAAACGATCTTCAATACTAGAAATATCCGCCGAGGGCTTATAGGTAACATAATAAAAAACATCAACAATCCATTGACGACAAACTACCGCCAAAGCCAAAATAATAATAAATAGTACGCTTAATATAAGCTTATAAAGAGCTTTGCTATTTATTTTCTGAAGAGACATTTATCTCGATTTCACCTTTCTTTGCGGTAATTAAAAGCACACTACCTTTTTCAAATTTACCCGATAGAATACCATTTGATATATTATGCTCAATATCGGTTTGCATGACTCGACGCAACGATCGAGCTCCATATTTTTCACTATAACCCTTTTTAATAAGTAATTTTTTGGCTGCTGGCGTAAAAACCAGATGCAAACCTTTGGATATTAACCTTTCCTGTAGCTCGGCAATTTGACGATTGAGTATTTGCCCGACATGTCGAAGGGTTAATGCTCGAAATACAATTACATCATCAAAACGGTTTATCAATTCAACTCTCATTACATCTTCTAGAGCCGACATCGCAGTTTTGGTGTTAGCCTCATGAAGTTTGTCGAGTTTTCTCTCATCACTCTTGGTTGTGGCGTGAAAACCAAGTTCAGATTCTTGAGTCATTCCTTTTGAACCTAGATTACTAGTCAAAATAACAATCGTGTTAGTAAAATCAACCTGACGACCCTTAGAATCTGTTAGATAGCCGTCTTCCAAAACTTGCAATAGTAAGTTCAAGACATCACGATGGGCTTTTTCTATTTCATCAAACAAAACAACACTATATGGCTGTCGGCGAATTTTGTCTGTTAGTTGCCCGCCGTCTTCATAGCCAACATAGCCGGCTGGTGCACCTAGCAAACGAGCTGTATTATGTTTTTCACCAAACTCGCTCATATCAATTTTGATTAACAACTTTTCGCTACCAAAAACTTCTCGGGCCAGCACTTTGGCGAGTTCAGTTTTACCTACTCCAGTTGGGCCCATGAATATGAACGAGCCAATCGGACGATTAGCGTTAGATACACCGCTACGGCCACGCCTGATAGCTGACGAGACTTTTGCCAAAGCTTCATCTTGACCGATAATATATTTGCTTAGATGTTTTTCAAGATTTTGTAGCATTTGAAGCTCAGATTTTTGTAAACGCTGAACTGGAATGCCGGTAATTAAAGCTATAGCCCTCGCGATATCATCGTCTGTCAATTCTAAAGGCTTTTTTTGTTTAGTTTCTTTGCGTGTTTCGTCTAATTTAGCAGTCAGTTGGCTAATCTGAGTTTTATATAACGCAGCTTTTTCATAATTTTCATCCACAACCGCTTCATCCATAAGATTATTCAAATCTTTTATCTGCTTAGTGATACGACGAGCTTTGCTAGGTTTTACGCCTAAACGAACACTCATTAAAGCCGCTGCTTCGTCGATAACATCGATCGCTTTATCGGGCATAAACCGCTCGCTAATATACCTATCCGACATTCGCACGGTAGTTTCTATGACTTCATCACTGATTTTTACCCCGTGATATTTTTCGTAGCGGTCACGTAAGCCTTTTAATATAGCGGCTGCGTCTTTGAGGTTCGGCTCGTTTACGATAATAGTCTGAAAACGTCGCTCTAAAGCAGTGTCTTTTTCAATATGTTTACGATATTCGTCCAACGTAGTTGCTCCAATTAAGCGAATGTCACCATGTGCTAACGCTGGTTTTAGCATGTTGGCTGCGTCAATCGTCCCCTCTGCTGCGCCAGCGCCTACTAATAAATGTAATTCATCAATAAATAATATTACGTTGTTTTGTTGTCGTGCCTCGCTAATAACTCTCTTGAAACGATCTTCAAACTCACCACGATATTTTGTACCAGCAATCATCCCTGCTAAATCAAGCTGAATAATGTGTTTATCGAGTAATTGCTCTGGCACGTCCTCGGCTACAATTCTCTGCGCCAAGCCTTCAACAATTGCTGTCTTACCGACACCAGGCTCACCGATTAGCACAGGGTTATTTTTTGTGCGACGACTCAATATAGTAGCGAGTCTTTCTTCTTGTTCAGCTCGCCCAATCACTGGATCTAGTTGTCCGTTTTTAGCCATATCAGTTAAATCAACACCAAACACTCCTAAAGCACCTTTGCTTCTTGAAGCCCTTTTGTTATTTTGCAACTTAACGGCCTCACTGTCATCAACCATACCTTCGGTTTGATGATCCAAAAACTCCTCCAGCGTAATCGACAATTCATTTAAATCAATACCCATATCACCTAGTAGCACGTGGGCTCGAGAGTTTTTTTGACTAAGCAAACTGTATAAGATATGCTCTGTCCCTAATGAGTTTTGACTGTGGCTTTGCGCTACATTCCAGCTCATTTTTAAAGTCAACTTCGCTGTTTCACTAAGAGCCTTTGCTTCGGCATTAACCATCACTGTAATCGGAGCCATATTGAGAGCAAATTGAGCACGATCTAGTGTCACACCGGCATCGGCTAATAATTTAGCACCAACCGAAGAACCTTGCGCTAATATACCTAGCAATAAGTGTTCTGTCCCGATATACGAACTGCCATAACCCTGTGCAATTATATTGGCGTGGTATAGACTGGTTCGTGCATTATCGGTCAAGTGTGAAATAAAATCTGCATAATCATCCATGCTTACATTATAACATTTTTATAAAAACAAGTTTTTCTACTGTCGAAATCCCAAGGCTCGAGGTATGGGGTCAAAAAATCCTTATTGTGTAGGAGCAGCAACGCGAAAACCAAAGTTCGCGTTCGGGGACGCCGGAGCGCTGTACAACGCCAGAGACAGCACACCAACGCTACCGCCACTGTACCAGCCGCCCCCGCGGACGAAGCCTCGAAGAGGGTTGGTAGTATCGACTCCATTGTTATAGTTGCTATATA
>CAYXMZ010000009.1:0-290 GCA_964466345.1 uncultured Saccharimonas sp. (SeqCode) | reverse complement strand
CGCCAGAAGCCATGGAAGATGGCATAGAGCTTGATGGGAGACCGTTTTGGATTAGTCCGCTAACATTCCATTGATGCCATGCGTAACCGGCATCGGATGCTAAGCCTGGTTGAGCATTTGCAGCTATAGTACCAGTTGTCCAATCCCAAACATTGCCGGCTAAGTCCCAGATAACCTCACCGTTGGATAGGATAAGAGTTCTTTTGTTGTTGGCACTAACACTTGAGTTATTGTAAGTATCTTCGCCAGAGTTACTGTTAGCATCATTACCGCTAGCTGACAGGCCAGTG
>CAYXMZ010000008.1:16968-20181 GCA_964466345.1 uncultured Saccharimonas sp. (SeqCode) | reverse complement strand
TATAATTGGAATGATATATCGACTATAACCATAATTCCGGCACTGTCGCCAATCGCGCCACGCTTCATTGAGAATAGCTCCTTTTTGGTGCCATTCCACGCTGATCACAACTGGATTTTACGAACTTCAGCACACGAAATGACCCATTTCCTCTATTTCAAAAAACTTCAAGATATGTGTAGCGAGAAAATCAACGCTGAATATCCGAGCGCCGACTGGCTAATAAGTGAGGTCGTGGCACCAATTATCGTCAACAGCCGTCAGATACAGCAGGTTGTCCACTGCAAAGACGATCCTCTGTATGCACCGGAGCCGGATATCATTTCAGACGAAAAGCTTGTGCGGATCGCAACCTTGTTCAAACAAAGCGACAACCTGTTAGCCTTTAGGAATAAAGCGCTAAAAGAAATAGGGCGAGAGTAGGTCTCTCGCCCTTAGTTCAAGGAGTTTTTTCAGCTCCTAGTCTAGTTCTTACTTTGTCAAACAGATCCCATATCAGCCATTCGAGTGATTCTTGCGAATGTGTACAAAAGCGCTTATCGATGTCCCATATACTGCCGTAGCGCAACATCGCCCCATACGGACAGCCGCCGCCACAGATACCGAGCGCTTCACAATCAAAACACTCTGGCATCGTAGCTGGAGAACGTCTAGCCCATTCCTTTACACACGGATTGGACTTGAAGTCAAAATCCTCAAAGATTGAACCAACGAAAGTCCGTCTCTCCCCAAGTCCTTCGTGGCAAATGCCAATCTCCCCGCTTGGTGCGACAACAAACTGTCGACCGCAAGCTGCGCAATCATTCCAACGTGGCTCTCCTTTAACGAACGCGTTTACTTTACGCAGAATTCTACCTTCGTAGATGCTACCGTAGCGTTCCGTGTCAAAGGACTTCAATATGCCATCATTGGCGCGATGAATATAGTCCTCGTCCACAAAATCCCGAGGAGTGTCTACTAACAGATTCACGCCTATGTCGCCTGTATGAAACTCATCAGATAGCCATCTGATTACTTCTGCGATACTATCGACGTTGTGCTCAGCTATTGTGCAAGAGATGCCATAATCAACACCAGCGTCTTTTAAGTTGTCGATGCCAGCTTTCACCGATACATAACTACCTCTGCCGTCTTTAAAAACACGTTTTTGATCGTTGATATAGGCAGGACCGTCAAGCGAAACGGCAACGTGCAACTTTGGGTACGTGGCAATTCTCTTTGCTATATCGTTCGTGATACACGTTCCGTTCGTTACTATTGCTGGTACCACTTTGGGGTCAGTAATTGTAAGATAATCCAGAACTCGAAAGAAAAGGTCGCTCTCAAGCAGGGGCTCACCACCATAGAACCACACCTGTCCGACGCGATCTTTCTCACGCTGTTTGGAAAATATATCTATGGCTTTTTTGGCAACATCCCAAGTCATACTACCGCATTTGTAGTCGCTCGGAAAGCCAGCTTCTATAAAGCAGTATTTGCATCCAAGATTACAATAATCCGTAAGTATCAGATACATAACACATAGGGCAGGTTGTAGGTGGGCTTCGACTTCTTCAGGGATCGATTCAGCTATATCGGAGTCGACGATATAGCCTAAATCCATAAGTTGCTTAACAAGGCCGTGGTCGCTATATCCGCACATTTTAGGTAAAAGACCAAAGGCTTGATCCGCTGCCGCCTTTTCGATAAATACCGTACGTAGGGTTATAGAGTTGTAAACTGCCACATAATCCAAATCGTCTTTGGAAAAAACATGGGTAAACCTAGATAACTTAAGCATCCTGATACCTCGTCTCGCTCGTGTTGAGGGCCAAACGCGAACGCCTAGCCCTCAACGCCGTAATGTATGTGCTCGAAGTCAGCCGCAGTTACAAGCACTGCTACCACTACCCTGGGAGCATCCGCAACCACAGTTACCACTTACGATCATGCCCTTCGACACCTCGTAGGCGTTTCCACCGACCGCTTTGAGGTCAGTGGCAGTTGGAACTACCAAAACGCTCACGGCTATCACCTCCTTTCAGTCTTTATTTGACCAGCAAGTTAAGGATCTGGGCTCGACCTACGAACCTATATCTGTGACCCAACTACAAACAGTTCGTCACGAAGCGTTCTACTCCCACGCTATAAGACAGAGTGTGCTAAAAATTCAGCAGTCTGTTCCTTCACATAAGCCATAGAACACATTTCATAAGTAACATAAAATACAATTAAAATCAATGTATTATTTATTTACTTTGTTCTTTTACAGTTAATTATGTTTGTGATTATTTAATACAATTTTTAAACTAAAGATACATTGCAAGGGGAGAACGCATTGCAAGCAAAAATTAAACACATATCGACACGAGAGGGAATATTACCGAGCAACACGATTTTAAGTAACCTTTCCCATTCTGAGCCAAGATGTAAAATTGACTCAATATAAGACTATAAATATGAATATCGAGCGCTATAAAAACAAGATTAAAGAAATAATTGATACAAACGAAAACTTCGAAAAAGCTCGTAACAAGATTCTATCTTTAGCGATAAATAATGCCTTTACCGATACTATAGAGAAAAATCCAGAGCTGAAAGAGTTTTTCGATCTAATAGTAAAATACGGCGACAAATATTATAAATAAGAATGTCCTGAAATTGAAAAGCGACTAAAGACCTTGTTTGAATCTACAAAAATAGACGAATAGCTTTAAACTACATTACCGTACACTTCAACACCCAATTAGCTAATAGCTGGGATAATTTTAACTTAGATAGTTTTCGAGACCCCACATAAACAGCTTTATTTAGGTTTTTTCCTTCATCAAAAATATCTTGCAGAACCTCTACTTTCCCAAGATCAACACCACCTGTCTCATCAATTAAATATTCGATTCTTTTCGTCTCTTTATCTATCTGCAAGCTTTGTTCATTTCGTGATGAAAAAACCTCATCAACTTCAACAACCTCATTAAAATCACACTCTTCACGCCCTACAGGGTCTTGGTTTTCATTAGCGGAAATTATTTCTGGATAAAAAACTTCCTCCAAGGCTAGTTCTCGACTATTCTCAATTACGTCCTTTACTGAAATCTTCTCTTTAGGCAAAAAGTTTGCAGTTTTTATCTTTGGCATATCTTCCGTTTCCATCATCTCTTCTTCCATAGACACAAGATTCGCCGTTTTTATCTCTAAAGTGTTTTTTGGTTCTATTATTTGTTCTGTCACAGG
>CAYXMZ010000008.1:0-16868 GCA_964466345.1 uncultured Saccharimonas sp. (SeqCode) | reverse complement strand
TTTTTCTTGCTTTTTTTCTTTCGCAACCTGAATAATCTTCGGCTTTTCAACCACAGGTTCAGTCTGCTCGGTTACAACAGTAGATATATCGTCAATTTCAATTGTCGCTAAATTATCGTTCGTAACCTCATCGTTGGTTCGCATCAATGGGCAAAATTCACACACGCCGGCACAGCCCATACAAGTACCGCCAATCGCTCGAAAAGAGTTTTTAATCTCGGTAATTTCTTCTTCGGTCAAAACCGATGGTTCTTCATCAGGTAGCTCTCCAGTGTATTCTACTGTTTGTATTAAACGCTCGGCCTCAAATTCAACTTCCATACAAAAACCTTAGTGAATCACACATTCGTCAACGTATTTTTCCATTTGTTTTTTTAATTCACTAAATTCATCATCGCTTAGTGTCTGTTCATTAGCAAAAGACGGATTAAGCGTAATGCCAGATCGAAACTTTTGTAAGGCATAGCGTGGTGAGCCCTTAACTAACTGGCCTATCTCATCAAAATCACCTGGTTTCACAAGAGACTTCACAATAGTCGTGCGAAATTCGTGATCCACACCCGACGATTTAATCATTTTGATACTACGACGGATCACATCACCATCGATTGCACGATTTGTTACTTCAATATATCTATCTGGCGCAGTTTTGATATCCATCGCCACATAATCAACCAAGTTATTATCCAGAAACTCTTGCAAAACATCAGGAGTCGTACCGTTCGTATCGAGCTTGACCAAGAATCCCATTTTTTTAACTTTTTTTATAAAATCCGTTAAACCGCGATGCAAGGTTGGTTCTCCTCCGCTAATAACTACTCCGTCAATTTTGCCTACACGACTGGCTAGAAAATCCAAGACCTCGTCGGTTGGAATTACATCAACAAAACGCTCAGGCAAAACCAACTCAGGATTATGACAAAAGCTGCAGCGCATATTACACCCTATTGTAAATATAACAACGCTAGTTTTACCAGGATAATCACCTAGTGATAGTTTTTGCACGCCGCCTATTTGCATCGTTTTTTCTAGCTCCTTCAACATTTACTTTCTTACGAATTGCAAACTCAGCTTGCTTACCGTTATTCCAACGAGTTGTTGGCGTCAAAAACCCTACAACACGCGAATAAATCTCACAAGTAGCCTGACATTTTTCACAAACCGCTTGTTCACCGTCTAAATAACCGTGATTAGGACAAACACTAAAGCTTGGACTAAAAGTAAAGTACGGCAAGCGATAGTTGGAGCAAATAGTCTTAACCAACTGCTTCAACACACTAGCGTCATGAATGCGCTCACCCAAGAAAAAGTGAATTACAGTGCCGCCAGTATATTTTGTCTGCAAGTTATCTTGTAAGTCTAAAATCTGAAATAAATCGTCACTATAATTTACTGGCAAATGAGTCGAGTTTGTGTAGAACGGTTCTTTTGCTTCCATTCCAATCCCGTTAGCAAAGTGAGCTTTTTCACCGAAGTCTTTTTGGTCAATACGAGCCAAGCGGTAAGTTGTACCTTCTGCCGGAGTTGCTTCCAGGTTGTAATTATTGGACGTCTCTTTTTGAAAATCAACCAAAGTATCCCTCATAAAATCCAAGATTTCTTCTGCTAGTTCTTTGCCTTCTTTGTCACCAATCGTCATACCAGTCAAATTCAACAAAGCTTCATTCATTCCTACAATACCGATAGTCGAAAAATGATTAGTCCACCACTTACCGCCACGCTCTTTGATGTCGCGCAAATAGAACTTGGTGTATGGATATAAATTAGCGTCCGTCAAACGTTCAAGGTTTTTGCGTTTTATTTCTAAACTGTCTTTTGCTAAACTCATCAATTTATACAGTCCTGCTTTAAACTCTTTTTTGTTTTTAGACTTAAGAGCTAGTCTTGGTAAATTAATTGTCACCACACCAATCGAGCCAGTCATCGGATTAGCACCAAACAAACCACCTCCGCGATATTCGAGCTTTCGATTATCAATACGCAGACGACAACACATTGAGCGAGCGTCCTCTGGATTCATGTCGCTATTTACGAAGTTTGAGAAATACGGAATACCATATTTTGCCGACGCTTCCCACAAACTTTTAATCACCGGATTATCCCAATTAAAATCCTTGGTAATATTATAGGTCGGAATAGGGAAGGTGAAAACTCGCCCATTTGCGTCCCCTTCTGTCAGAACCTCCAAAAGTGCTTTGTTAAATATATTCATCTCATTTTGATATTCGCCATAAGTTGTTTCTTGTAGTTGACCGCCGACTATAACTGGCGTATTTTCAAGATGCTTTGGTGGCTCCAAATCAAGAGTGATATTGGTAAACGGCGTCTGAAAACCAACACGTGTTGAAACGTTAGTGTTGAAAACAAATTCCTGTAACGCCTGTTTAACTTGCTTATAATCTAATCCGTCGGCGCGAATAAACGGCGCTAATAAAGTATCAAAATTACTAAAAGCCTGAGCCCCGGCTGCCTCGCCCTGAAGAGTGTAAAAGAAATTAACTATCTGGCCCAACATAGAACGTAAGTGTTTGGCTGGTTTAGTCTCAACTTTACCAGGAACACCGCGAAAGCCTTCTCGCAACAGACTCATTAGATCCCAGCCAACACAATAAACCGATATTGAGTTTAGGTCGTGAACATGAAAATCTCCATGAATATGTGCTTCACGAATTTCTTCGGGATAAATTTTGTTGAGCCAATAATTACGACTTACTTCGGAAGCTATATAATTGTTTAATCCTTGCAAAGAATAGCCCATGTTGCTATTTTCTCGTACCCGCCAATCAAGATCACCCAGGTAACTATCAACCAAATCAATTTGTGCGGTACTTGTAATTTGGCGCATTTTTTCATGCTGATCTCGATAAATTATATAGGCCCTAGCGGTCTTTTTGTAGCGAGACTCCAATAATACATCCTCGACAACGTCTTGAATTTGTTCGACCGAAGGGGTTTTGTGTTCGATTATTTTTTCAGCCCGCTCTATAACCTTATCGGCTAACCTTGTAGCCACGTCTTCGCCAAACTCACCCGTTGCCGAACCAGCTTTGGTAATTGCGTTTGTTATTTTTGAGACCTTAAAACTGACGATTCGCCCGTCGCGCTTTTTGATTGAATTGTACACCTTACCCTCCGTAATCATATAACGTTTTTATGTTTCATACGCTATATCTAGCGTGTGATGTCCATCGTAAACCTTATATATAGCGTTGTCAAGGATTTTACGTTGTAAAATATGCTAATGGTTTAACCCTTAGTGGTAGATATAGTTGGTTATTGTTTTTTATTTATTTGGCAAATTCAATTGCACGAGTTTCGCGAATAACGTTGACCTTGATAGTACCTGGATATTGCATAGTACTTTCAATTTTAGTTGCGATATCTCGTGCTAATTTAATAGCGCTCAAATCATCAATTTCTTTTGGTTGTACCATAACACGAACTTCACGACCAGCACTAATAGCATAGGCTTTATCTATACCTTTAAAGCCCAAGGCTACATTTTCTAGATCGCGCATACGTTCGGTAAAGTTTTCAGAACTAGCACTTCGTGCACCTGGTCTAGCAGTTGATAAAGCATCACAAACTCGAACCACCAATGCTTCTGGCGTTGTAGCTTCAATATCGTCGTGATGAGCCTCTATGGCATGAGCTATCGGCTCGGCAACTCCATATTTACGAGCTAATTCTGCCGCAATATGATGGTGCTTACCTTCTAGCTTATGGGTCACAGCTTTACCAGTATCGTGCAACAAGGTTGCAGTTTTTGCAATTCTAACATCTGCACCGATTTCTTCTGCAATCAAACCGGCTAACTGAGCCATTTCAACACTATGGGCAAGTACATTCTGTCCATAACTAGTACGAAACTTTAGCTCACCCAACAAACGCAACATTTCTTTTGGTATTCCAACAACACCAACCTCTCGTGCGGCGTCTTCACCTGCTCGGTTGACTTCTTTATCGATTTCTTTTTCAGCGCGAGCCACAACTTCCTCAATACGTCCTGGATGAATACGGCCATCCTTCATTAAAAGTTCTAAACTAAGTCGCGCCACTTGGCGACGAGTTGGATCAAACGAACTTAGAACTATCATGCCCGGAGTATCATCAACTAGGATATCCACGCCTGTTGCGCGTTGCAAAGACTGTATGTTGCGACCTTCTTTACCGATAATCCGACCTTTCATTTCTTCGTCAGGTAGCTTAAGTGCAGTAACGGTTCGCTCACTCGCAACTTCTGAGCTCATTCTCTCCATTGCACTAACAATTATCATCTGCGCTTTATCTTCAGCTTCTTCTGCTGCATCGTTTTGTAATTTATTGACCAAGCCCACTAAATCTTGTTTAATGTCGCGTTCTGTCATTTCCATCAACTTTTCTGCAGCACTAGTCTTGGTAAGTTTTGCAATTTTTTCTAGTTTGTCTTGTTGTTTTGTACGAATTTCGCGAATCTCGTCCTTGAGTGTTTCAACATCTTTTTCCTGAGAACGAATTTTATCAGCACGTTTATCCAAGTCGTCAAGTTTCTTGTCTAACACTGCCTCTCGATCGACTAAACGATCTTCGATTTTTTTCAATTCTTTGCGTCGCTCATTTTCGATTTTTATAGCCTCATCTTTAGCTTGAAGCACCATGTCGGCTGCTTTATTTTTAGCAGTTTCTAATTCTTTATCTATTTTTGATTTTTGATTTATCTTACGTTGTCGTCCATACAAAAAAGTACCAGAAGCGCCAACAAACGTTCCGATTAAAACGGCAACAATTGCCTCTAACATTTATTTAATTACCCTTCCTCGCCTCACAAAAAGTTTACCAAATCAAAAAGTCGATTAATCTAGCAGGCGTTAATTTCAAAAAATTTACTTAAAAGTTCCAAAAAATAGAACTATTTATATATTAGCTTTTTTTATGATATAAAAGCAAGTTATTTAGTGGACAAAGTTATATTCGGTTTAGAACCATAATTAGGTAATACGATTTTGTCGTTTTCTTTTTTGCTCAACCGAGCCAAAACTTCGTCTTGCCATTCAAAACCGCTAGCACCAACTATTGGTATTTTTTTACTATCCGCAATCGTATTGCAAACAGTCAGTCCAATTCTTAAGCCCGTAAAACTTCCTGGACCCTTAAAAACACCTATAGCCTCTATATCTTTCCAGTCTTTATTATATTTTTTTAAATTTTGTTGTAAAAAACTCAACAAATCTTTTGCTAAACTTCTGCCGGCTTGCCATTCAATATTGTTCCTACTATCACAATCAACCAGCGTCAAACGGCAAATCTCACCACTTGTATCTAATAATAAAATCATTTTGTTATTCTTGCCACCAATTTGTCACTAACTTCACCACCAGAAGTAATATCAAGCTGTCTTGTAGTTTCAGAAGGTGAAGTAATTTTAATTGATAAACGATCTGTCGGTAATATGTCGCTAATAACATCTGACCACTCAATAATAGTAATTGCTTTTACATCACTTAAAGTCTCGGCTAGTTCGCGCTGCATAAGGCCCGCATCATCAAGTCTATAAAAATCATAGTGCGCCAAACTTAAACCGTTTCGCCCATCATAACGACGATTTATAGTAAAACTCGGGCTCTGCACCACGCCTGTTACTTTAAGACCAAGTGCAATTCCTCTCGTTAATACGGTTTTACCAGCGCCAATATCACCAATCAGTTCAATTAACTCTCCGCCAGATAAAACCTCGCCGAGGCGTTTACCAAAATCCTCCATAGCTTGTTCGTCTTTAATACTCTTGTTCATTAAAGTTATTATATCACTTTTATTTATGGTTTTTTTAGATATATTCAGCTACAATAGAGCTTAAGCGATATGCGTATTTCTGATGATATTATGAAAAAACTTCTGATCCAAAGTGGTATAGCTACCGAGGAACAGATAAACGCCTTAACCGAAAAGGCGTCTAATTCAAATCGCTCTTTACAAGACATGGCCGTTCAACAGGAATTAGTTGACGACAAAATTCTAGCAAAAGCTTTTTCCGAATATGCAAAAATACCGTACATAGAATTAACATCACACGACATCTCGACCGAGACAATTAAGAAAATTCCAGAAAGAGTAGCGCGTCAGTACAACGCAGTACTGTTTCGTATTGACGAAGATGGCACTAATAATTTAGCAATGGACGATCCAGACGACGTTCAGGCAGTTAATTTCTTACAAAAACAGCTTGGCACAAATATGAAGGTCTATATTGCACCAACTAGCAACATATTATCCGCACTCGACGCATACAATGGAGATGTAACCGAAAAAATTCACGAAGTTATAAGCGTAGAAGACAACCCTGAACTATCCGAAACTAGTCAAGAAGTTAGTGAACAGGAAATTTCCGAAGACTCTCCTATTGCCAAAACTATTAATCTACTTCTCGAATCAGCTATACGTTCACATGCTAGCGATGTTCATATTGAACCACGAGAAACTTACGTTCAAGTTCGTTATCGTATAGATGGAATACTTAAAGAAGGAAGTCGTTTACCGCGTAACGTTTTAAATGCCTTGGTAAGTCGCGTAAAAATATTGAGCAATCTCAAAATCGACGAACGTCGTATCCCCCAAGACGGTCGATTTAAAATCAATGTCAACAATAAACGCTACGCTTTACGTGTTAGTACTATGCCGGTGTCCGAAGGTGAAAAAGTTGTAATGCGTATTTTAGACGAATCCAACCAGGCACTTTCTTTAGAAGACTTAGGTTTCTGGGGGCAATCACTTCAAATTATAAAAAGGACTATACTCGAACCAAACGGTATGATTTTAATGACCGGACCAACCGGTAGCGGTAAGTCAACTAGTTTATTTAGTGTATTAACAATGCTTAATACACCTATGGTAAACATTGCTACCGTTGAAGATCCTATTGAATATAAAATACCTGGTGTCAACCAAACTCAGACCAATCCAAAAGCCGGAATGACTTTTGCTACTGGGCTACGGTCTCTACTTCGTCAAGATCCAAACATTATCATGGTTGGCGAGATTCGCGACAAAGAAACTGCCGACTTAGCGGTTCAAGCTGCGCTTACTGGACATTTAGTTTTTAGCACCCTGCATACCAATGATGCTTCTACTTCCCTGCCACGTTTACTCGACATGGGAATCGAACCATTTTTGATAGCTAGTACTATTCGTTCGGTGGTTGGCCAACGTTTGCTTAGACGTGTTCGAAAAGAAACACGACAAAGCTACACCCCAAGCGATGAAGAGAAAAAACTAATTATAGAGATGTTCAATTTGCAACCTGGTCAAGACTTTCGTTTTATTCATGAACTCGAAAAACAAGCCGCTTCTGAAGGCATAGGAGGAGATACTCCCCTAAGTACAACAGAGACGGATATTACGACTCTATATCGTGCGGACGAAAACGACACAGGAGAGGGCTCGCTCAATGGTTACGAAGGTCGAACTGGTATTTATGAAGTTTTAGATAATACGCCAACCATTCAAAAGTTCATTATGGCCAACGCTACTAGTGAACAAACCAAGAACCAAGCGGTCGCTGATGGCATGTTAACAATGCAAATTGATGGACTAATTAAGGTATTACGTGGCCTCACAACACTTGAAGAAGTAATCCGAGTAACGAAGGACTAGTCTTATGCCTACGTTTAAATACATTGCAATAGACGAAAACGGAAAAACAATTCAATCCACTAGCGACCAAAAAGATCGTACGACTTTGATAGATACTCTAGTTAAACAAAAACTTCGTCCAGTCAGCATCAAAGAAACTACCAGTAAAAAATCCACCAGATTAAACGCCAATATAACTTTATTCAAAAACAAACGTGTTAAATCAGACCAATTAGTTATATTCACTCGTCAGCTATCAGCTATGGTTGGCGCAGGAGTTCCTCTGCTTCGAGCACTCTCGTCGCTATACAACAATCAACCAGCCAATGCACCATTGAAAGATATCTTGAGTAAAATAGTAGAAGACGTCGAAGCTGGCGTACCCCTTAACACAGCGTTAGGAAAATTCCCAGATACTTTTGATGACATTTATGTCAATATGGTCCAGGCAGGCGAAGCCGCTGGAATATTAGACAATATTCTAGATCGCCTCGCAATAAGACAAGAAAATTCTATGTCAATGCGTAAAAAAATCCGCAGTGCAATGGCTTATCCTATGGTTTTGCTAGTCGTCACTGTTTTAGCATTTTTTGGACTAATGATTTTTATCGTACCGCGTATAGGACAAATCATCACCGATCTCAGCGGAGGAAATGGTAGTTTGCCTTTAATTACCGTAATTATGCTGTCAATCAGTGACTTTTTGATTCAGTACTGGTATTTCATATTTGGCGCAATAGCTCTAATAGTTATATTTACTTTGCGTTATATTAAAACAAAATCAGGTCGCTATAACTTTCATAGTATTCTTCTAAAAATACCCGTAGTTAAAACTTTGGTTACAAAAATAGTCGTTGCTAATTTCGCACGAACCTTTTCAGCGCTTATTGAAGCTGGCGTATCTATGTTAGAAGCAATCGACGTTACATCACGAGCCGTCGGTAACGCAGTTTACGAGAAAAAGTTAATTGAAGCTGGTGAATTAGTCAAAAATGGTCGAACTTTATCATCGGTTATAGCCAAAGACCCTATGTTTCCAGCAATCGTTTCACAAATGTTAGCCGTCGGAGAGGAAACTGGACAAACCGGTACGGTTTTACTAAAAATAGCTGATTTTTACGAAGAAGAAGTAAATGCAAGTATCTCAAGCCTTGGGTCTATCATTGAGCCCGTTATGATAGTTATCATGGGTGGACTAGTTGCTATGATTGCTGCCAGTGTGATGTTGCCGATAGCCCAGTTATCGCAAAACATCCAGTAACTAGTTTTTAGGTCTTTGTCGTGTTATACTTATGCTTAGTATATCAGTGGGCATATGGCAAAAAAATTATTTTATATTGACAAACCTATAATCGGACTCGACATCGATAACACCGGTGTTAAAGCGATGGCTATCGATAGCAAACGATGGCTTGTTTTGGGTTATAACTCCCTAGACCTAAACCCATTGAAAATGAAAGATTCATTCGACAATAACAGTACTTACTTAGAAGAAAACCTTAAATTACTTTTTGCTAATAAGGTTGTTGGTGTTTTCAATAGTAATCACGTAGCTATTGCCCTGCCTACTGCACGTAGTTATTCGCGTACGTTTAAATTACCAACAAAAGTTGAGCGTAATTTGCGCGATGCAATCGATCTTGAAATTGAACAATATATTCCAGTTCCAGCCTCAACTCTTTACACGGATTTTCAAATTATTGAACGCGACAAAAACGAACTTACAGTTTTAATGACTGCTATTACGCGTAATATTGTCGACAGATGCGTTGCTGCAGCCGAAAACGCTGGTTTAGTAGTCAGCTTAGTCGAGCCAAGCATGAGTTCGGTAGCCCGCTTGGTTGCTAAAACAGAAGAAGGAGAACTACCAACCATCATTGTTGATATCGGACCCGCAAATACTGATATCGCAATTATCGATCGTGGCACGATTAGAGTTACTAGCGGATTAAGCGTGGGCGGTAATACCTTTACTTTGGATATTGCCCGTAAACTCGGTATTCCTCTCGAAAACGCTCATCAGCTCAAGGTCCTAAACGGTTTAAACGCCGGCTCGCGCCAAACAAAAATCCAAAATGCTATAGAACCAAGCTTGCGCAAAATTACTACCGAAATACGCAAAGTTATTCGTTATTATCAGGATCGTGTTACCGACGATCGACAATTAGAACAGCTTCTAATTGTAGGTAGCGGTAGTAATATGCCTGGTATAGGGGAATACTTCACTAATGAACTAGTCATAGCGGCTCGAGTTGCTAGCCCTTGGCAAAAATTGGATTTTGGTAAACTACCAGAGCCACCACGGCAACTACGCTCACGATATTTAACAGTGGCAGGATTGTCTATCGTAGATCCGGAGGTTATATGGGAATGATAAATCTTCTACCTTATGAAACAAAAAAACAATTGAAAGCTAGTCGTTCTAATGCAATCTGGCTAAGATTCCTGATAATCCTTTGTGTAGCAATGGCGTTTTTACTTGGTGCTTGTGCGGTTACAGCCTTTCTATTACAAAGCGGCCGCGACATCAATAACGCGCTGACAAGCAATCCTAACTTGACTTCGGAAACAATAGAAATAAATAGACAAGCCGACGACGCACTCACCAATCTAAATTTTGCAAAAACAATATTCAACGAACAAATCTCTTATAGCTATCTACTAACCTCACTAGATAGCATACTGCCAGACGGAGCTGTCTTGGGTGGTTTGTCTGTCGATAATAATTCAATAAACAACGAATTAACTCTCTTAATAAAAGCTAGCTCGGCAGATCAAACTAGCGTTATTGCCAGCGGATTCAAAAACTCACCTGTTTTTTCATCCTATACTTTAATTTCGGCCAAACAAGACGGAACCGATCAATACCACCCAACCACTATTACAATAAAAGTTAAGATAAATAAAGAGGCATTAAAATGAAGGCTACTTCACTCAATAAACTTCTGAAAACTCTATTTTTTATTACACTGATAATTATAATTGGTGGCTTTTATTGTGCTCAAAACTTTTTACGCGATATAGCACACAAATCTCAAATGTCTAATCCCGCAACTATTACTGACATTACAATGGTTCAAGAACTCAAAATACAACTATCTAATTATAAAACTCAGATAAAAAAAGCTTCCGATTTGACTACCACTCAAGCTAATTTCCGCAACCAAACGATTGATGACGTAAATACTTATGCAACAAAAGCGGGAATATCTATTGATGGTTACGACACTACTTCTAGCTCTAATAATACTGCTTCTAGCGTACAAATGACCGGTATTATGCCTCAATATATTACTGTCACCTTTAAAAACCCCGTTCCATATGCTAATTTCCTACAGTGGATAAAATATGTTGAAAGTAATATCCCTAAGATGCAAGTTACCGGTATAGATATTTCATCGGCCGACACAAATAGTACAACCATAAATGTAAAACCACTAACAATCGAGGTATTTACAAAATGAAGAACAAGAAGTTAACCTTACAAAAAAACAAGCCACACAACACAAAAAAACACGGTCGTTCTTTGCTTTTTTATGTCAAAAACTCCATCATAACGCTTTTCACGGTTATGGTGGTTTTAGGTTTAGTCGGATGTATTCTGCTACTTGGTGATATCTTAAGCGAAACATATGGCGATATTTCTACCGACACTGATGCCAGCTTAATCGATCAAAGCATTATCAACAAAATCGATTCTCTACATTACAGTTCCGATAATCAATCTAGTGGTAATATATAAATAGATAGGGATATTTATTTTATGCTAATACTCGGGATAAAATTACTGAACATGCCAATAATGGGGCTACAGACCGGTACTAGATTAGGCACTACTAAAGCACCCCTAATCGACCCTTCTAATCTAAAAATAGTTGCTTACGAAGTCGAAGGACCTCGGATTGTCGAGCGACCAAGCTATTTACGTATAGCTGACGTTCGGGAGCTTGGAAGATTAGGTATGATTATTGATAGCAACGATGAGTTTGTTGGTAAAGATGATGTAGTAGCTATTAAAAAAATAATAGATTTAAATTTCAATTTAATAGGACTAACCGTTATTGACGAAACCAAACACAAACTTGGAAAAGTTGGCGATTTCGTAGTAGACACTGATAGTTTTTTTATTCAGCAAATAACTGTAAAAAGAGGCTTCATCAAAAGTTTCGCTGAAACCGAGATCTTGATACATCGCAATCAAATTATTGAAATTAATGACTCAGCCATAATTGTAAAAAGTGGCTTAGACAAAAAAGCCGTAACCGCAAAACCCACAAGCCAATTAACTTTTATGAACCCCTTCCGTCAATCCGCACCTCAGACAGAAGCTCAAAAAGCTTAGCTTTGTTCTAACGCTACTTTTATATCGTCATACCTAAAACCTTGACCAACAAGATATTGAATTAATTTACGCTCATCATCATAACGTTTAGCTTTTTTATTGATGATTTTTTGCAACTCTAATAAATCATCTCGAGTCGACGCTTCTAAAGTCTGTTCTATAATTTCCGAGCTAATACCTTTAGATTTTAGCTCAACTATTAGTTTTTTATGACTAATGCCTTTTTTTTGATAACGATTTTCAACCCACCATTCGGCAAATCTCTTGTCATTTAAATAATTTTTTTCTACTAACTTTTCTAATACACGATTCACAATATCTTTACTAACGCCAGGCTTTATACGACCATCCTTTGTTCGCGAACTTAGTGTTTTGCGCCACAAATAATCTCGCATCTCACGTTCACTACGAGGTCTCAATAAACAATACTCCAAGGCACGAGTATATAATTTTCCAAACTGACTTTCGTCCTCAAGTCTTGCTAAATCCGTCTCATCTAACTCTTTGCCAACTTTTATACCCAAATCAATAACTTGGGACAAATCAAGACTTAAACGATATTTACCGTCAATACTGACATTTACCCTATTTAAGTCGTGAGCCTGCTGTTTTATTGCAGTAATTTTCATAATCTAAATTGTAACTTTTTCGCGAATTTTCGACTCTATCTCTGACAACACTTTAGGATTTTGCTTCAGGTACTCCTTAGCTGCTTCACGGCCTTGTCCAATTTTGTCAGGGCCATAATCAAACCAAGCACCTGCTTTGCCGACAATACCGTGCTGTACTGCCAGATCAAGCACGTCGCCAGTTTTACTGATTCCCTCGTTATACATAATATCGAATTCCGCAACCCTAAATGGTGGAGCAATCTTATTTTTCACCGCTTTAACTTTTGTGCGATTACCTATAATATCTTCACCACTTTTTATTTGTCCTATACGACGAATATCCAAGCGTACCGAAGCATAAAACTTCAATGCATTACCACCAGTTGTCGTTTCTGGATTGCCAAACATAACACCAATTTTCATACGTATTTGGTTAATAAATACAACCGTAGATTTGCTCTTGTTAATAATAGCCGTCAGCTTACGAAGAGCTTGACTCATCAAACGAGCTTGCAATCCCATGTGACTATCGCCCATATCACCATCAATTTCTGCCTGTGGAACTAGGGCTGCCACTGAGTCAACTACTACAATATCAACCGCATTAGAACGAACTAGCGTTTCAACAATTTCAAGCGCCTGTTCACCGTTGTCTGGTTGCGAAATTAATAGATTATCAACGTCAACACCAAGTTTGCGGGCATAAGATGGGTCAAGTGCATGTTCGGCGTCAATAAAGGCCGCCGTACCACCCCGTCTTTGCACTTCTGCGATTGCATGCAAGGCAAGAGTAGTTTTACCAGACGACTCTGGTCCAAAAATCTCAATAATTCTACCTTTTGGATAGCCTCCACCAAGCGCTAAATCAAGCGATAAGGCGCCACTAGAAAATAACTCCACGTTAACAGTCTGAGTGTCTCCTAATCTACGAATTGCGCCATCACCAAATTGTTTATTTATCTGTTCTTGAGCCAAGCCAAGCGCCTTAAGTTTTCCTTCACTCGCCGCTACTTTTGCCACAACTGTTTTATCGGTTTTTTTCTTCGCCATCTCCCCTCCTAATCTGTATCTCAATATTATATCACAAACCAAAAAAATTAAAATAGGCTTAAAATTAGCTTATTATAAAATATTCTAACTCTCACGAAATTATCTACCAAAAATGGTATAATCGTACATATGTCACAATTAAACCATGGTTTCACTGTCATTGAAATAGTCGCCCTAATCGTACTTATTATGTTTGCTAGCCTAGTAGCTTGGGTCGAAAAAAATAATTTTGATACCGTTATACGCGATGATAAAACAAAAATTGCATTAAACGCAATGCATTATGCCTTACAAAAGATTTATTACCCTGAACATAAATCCTATCCAAGAGAAATTAACGCAGAAGTTCTGCCGACAGTTGATCCGAGTCTTTTCGATTATGAATATTCATACATGCCTACAGACTGCGATAACAACCAGTGTCAAAACTATGTCTTAAGAGCTTCTCTGTCAGAAGAAGCTGACTACGTAAAAACCAACTAGTGATCATTGCTAGTCGGACTATTTTGGTTAATTTTTTCAATCGCATTATTTATGGCGTCAGCTGCGCCTTTTGGATCTCTCGCATAAGACAAATCGTAATTAGTTTGTTCACCCTCGGTCGACAAACTAACCGTTCCGTAATTAAAAGCCTGCTGAAAAACTCCTTGTTTTTTAAAACTTACATCTTCAACATTCAGTAAATTCACTGTTTGTCCTTTGTGAGAAAAAAGAGTTTTTTGAATTTCCTGAATTACACTTTCGTTAGTTAAAAACATTCTATTATTACTGTACACAAAATACGCCACAAAAGTTACTACGCTAGTAACGGTTATTAAAAATAACATTATCAAAGAAAAATAAACCAAATTAATTGTGCTAACATCTATCTGTAACCAAGTCGCAATATACGGTAAGTCTGCCCAAACTACAAATAACACCACTAAAATAGCTAGTCCGGTTGCTAATGCTGGCAACGCACCGATCGGGTGCCTAGTTATAACCCTGATTAAATACTCGCCCTCGCTTAAGTTTAAACCAGGAAACGATGCGTTTTCTTTATCCTTTTCCATTGTCCCTCCAAAGTTAAATTATTTTTTGTTGTTTTTCTTGGTCTTCCTTGCCTACGTGCTTGAATGCTTTTTGGGTAACTTTACGTCCTCGTGGCGTTCTTTCTATAAATCCAATTTGCAGTAAATATGGTTCGTAAAAGTCCTCGATAGTGCTTGTCTCATCACCGGTCAAAGCCGCAATAGTTCCCAAACCAACCGGATTTAATCCATAATTTTCTACCATACGATTGATTAAATTACGATCGCTTGCGTCTAGTCCAAGCTCATCAATTTCAAGTAGCTTTAGTGCGGCAAAAGTAATCGGTTCATCAATAATACCATCGCCATTAACATCAGCATAGTCTCGCACTCTCTTTAGCAATCTGTTGGCGACTCGTGGAGTTAGTCGTGCACGAGTAGACAAAATATCTGCAGCTTTTGGACTAATTTTAGTACCAAAAATCTTAGCTGCTCTACGCACAATTTTAGCAATTTCATCTGATGAATAAAATTCTAGACGATGAATAATTCCAAACCTATCGCGTAATGGTGCCGTCAAAGCTCCAGTACGAGTAGTGGCACCGATTACGGTGAACTTTGGTAAATCCAAACGGATACTACGCGCCGCTGGACCTTTTCCTATCATAATATCGAGTTTAAAATCTTCCATAGCGCTATAAAGCACTTCTTCGACAGCACGACCCAAACGATGAATTTCGTCGATAAACAATATATCGCCATCAGTAAGGTTTGTTAAAATACTAGCTAAATCACCCGCTCGTTCAATTGCTGGGCCAGCTGTAATACGAATATTAGCACCCATTTCGTTCGCTATAACCGTTGCCATAGTAGTTTTACCCAAACCAGGAGGACCATATAATAATATATGGTCAACTGGTTCGCTGCGTTTTTTGGCAGCTTCAATCGCTAGTTTTAAATTGCTTTTCAAGCGCTCTTGACCAACATATTCAGAGAAAGTCTTTGGACGCAAAGTTACTTCAATTTGCTTTTCTGTTGCATCTTCCTCGTGTAAATCTACGTCAGACAATCTCTCTACTGCCATTATTTCTTACCTTTCAAAGCTAATTCAACTCGTTGCGATGTAGTCAAGTCATTTGGAATATCGACAAGCGCCTCGGAAGCAGTTTGTAAATTATATCCAAGCGCCATCAAAGCTTCTAGCGCTTCGTCACTACCTCCTCGTCGCAGATTAACGCCAGAGTCAGCCAAATTTGGTCGCCCAACTTTATCTGACAAATCAACCACAATTCGCTCTGCGGTTCTCTTGCCGACACCGCTAGCTTTGGACACGAAAGCCACGTCGCTGTTAGCAATAGCACCTCGCACTCTTTCGCCGTCACTAATAGACAATATAGCCAACCCAGCTTTTGGACCAACGCCTTGCACGGTTATAAGTAATTCAAATAATTTTTTGGTTGCCAATTTAGAAAACCCGAAAAGCTCTTCATTTTGTTCACGAATATAATGATAAGTGTAAAACTTTACTTCATCATTTAGCTCGATAGCTCCATAATCGCTGAGTGGTATCTGAATTTCATAACCAACACCACCAACATCAACAATGACGGACGAACCAAATTTTTCAACTACCCTACCAAAAATATGTGCAATCATATAGTTATTATAACATCTGGGTCGTTTAGTCGCTATGATATACCCATTCTGTGATGCGTAATAGCAACAGCTAAAGCGTCTGCGCAATCGTCTGGTTTTGGTATATTTTTTAAACTTAGTTGTATTCGCACCATTTCTTGAATTTGTTGTTTTGTTGCCCGTCCATAGCCGGTTAAAGTTTGTTTAATCTGTAGAGGTGTATATTCCGCAATCTTAAGGCCGGCTTTTTTGCCAGCTAAAATTGCTACGCCACGCGCTTCGGCCACGCTAATTGCCGTTGTGATATTACGTGCAAAAAATAATTTTTCAACTGACATTACATCTGGTTTTGTTGCGTCTATTATTTCTTGTAGGGAATTAAAAATCTCTACTAATCTATCTTCGGTAGGTGTGTGAGGTGGGGTTGTAACTACACCCGCATCAATCACTTTTGTTTTTTGATTTTCAAAATCAACCACGCCAAAGCCGAGTATACCCGTGCCAGGATCTATTCCAATAATTCTCATAATCCTATTGTAACATCTTGCAAAAACAGTTCGTTTACGAACCACCATTCTTTATGCTAAACTATACCTATTATGCTATCCTCTCGCA
>CAYXMZ010000007.1:0-20503 GCA_964466345.1 uncultured Saccharimonas sp. (SeqCode) | reverse complement strand
GTGACTGATGGTTCGTCGATTTTGGGTTTAGGTAATCTTGGCCCTTTAGCGGCTTTGCCAGTAATGGAGGGAAAAGCTGCGATATTTAAAGAATTTGCTGACGTTGACGCTATTCCAATTTGTTTAGATACACAAGACACAGAAGAAATAATTCGCGCAGTAAAGCAAATTGCTCCAGCATTTGGAGGTATTAACTTAGAGGATATAGCAGCTCCAAAATGCTTTGACATAGAGGAGCGTTTGCGAAAAGCATTAGATATACCCGTGGTGCACGATGACCAATGGGGCGCAGCTACGGCCGTGTTGGCTGGGTTGATAAATTCTTTGAAACTAACAAAACTTGATAAAAGCCAAGCAAAAGTAGTTTTAAGTGGATGTGGCGCCGCTGGTGTTGCAACTGCCAGACTACTAATGGAATATGGCATTCGTTACATAACTTTTTGTGATAGCTGCGGAATTGTTACACCCGACAGGCCAGACTTACCACTCTATAAAAGTAAATTAATTGACGCTAGTTCGGCTACGCCAAAACCTGGTAATTTAGCCGATGCAATAAAGGGATCGGATGTGTTTATTGGTTTATCCAAGCCAAATCTTTTAACGCCAGAAATGATTGAGACAATGGCGCCAAACCCGATTGTGTTCGCTCTTGCTAATCCAGATCCAGAAATAATGCCAGACAAAGCTCGTGAGGCTGGAGCGGGAATTGTTGCTACGGGTCGAAGTGATTATCCAAACCAAGTTAATAATTCGCTGGTCTTCCCAGGGTTATTTAGAGGTGCTTTAGACGCTGGAATTTCTAAGTTTAATCAAAAAATGTTTATTGGCATAGCACAGGCTTTAGCGGAATGTGTTGTAGATTTGTCGCCAAATAAGATCTTACCAACTGTCTTTGAGCCGAACGTAGTAACAGCGGTAGCTGAAGCTGTTAAACGATATAAATAGCGTAGAATAAACAACAAATCACGCTAGATGTAGCGTTTTGTTTTGCAATAATGTTATAATATAATCCCGTGGAGGCGAGGTGAGCATGGGGCAAAAACAAAAATATATCTTTGTAACTGGGGGTGTTTTATCTGGCGTAGGAAAGGGTATAACCGCGGCAAGTATAGGTGCAGTGTTGCGGGCGAAGGGTATATCCGTTTCTATTCAAAAGTGCGACCCGTATCTTAATGTAGATGCGGGCCTTTTGAATCCGCGCGAACACGGTGAATGTTTTGTGACGCGCGACGGTGCTGAGACTGATTTAGATCTAGGGCATTATGAGCGATTTTTGGACATTGAACTAACTCGCAAAAACATTACTTTGACCGGTAAGTTGATGCGGGATTTAATAGCCGATGAGCGAGCTGGTAAGTTTGGTGGTCGGACTGTACAATTAGTTCCACATTTAACACAAGCTATTCAGAGAGCTATTACTGAAGCTGCCGAAGACGTCGATAGCCAAATTCATATTGTTGAAATTGGTGGCACTGTTGGAGATTATGAAGGCCTAAGTTTTATTGAAGCGATTCGCGAATTTGCACAGCGCAAAGGACGTGAAAATTGTTTGTTTGTTCACTTAGTTTACGTTCCGTTTATTGGTACAAGTAAAGAATTCAAAACCAAGCCAGCCCAAAATGCGCTTAATGACCTGAGGGGTTTTGGTATTGTACCAGACGTGGTGGTGGTACGAACTGACAAAATTGCACCTGCCAGTGTGGCCGAAAAGATTAGTTTGTTTGGCGGTGTAAGTTTAGACAATGTTATATTGATGCCGAATGCTGATACTGTTTATCGTGTACCTTTAATAGTGGCGAATAGTGGCTTAAACAAATTGTTAACAGATTTTTCTGGAAACAAACGCATAGCAGATTTATCTGCTTGGAACGACGTTGTGCGTCGACAGTTAAACGGTAAAAGACGTTGTGTCAAAATCGGATTAGTAGCAAAATATGTCGATAATGAAGACGCCTATATATCGGTAATTGAAGCGCTAAAAAGTGCAGCTTGGCATCAAAATGTTGGGGTGAAAATCAAGTGGATTAACGCCGAAAAAGTAAAAAACTCTGACTTTGCTTCCGTGGACGGACTACTAATACCAGGTGGTTTTGGTGCACGTGGAATTGAGGGTAAGATAAAAGCCGCTTGTTATGCGCTTGAAAACGACGTCCCATATTTAGGGCTATGTTTGGGTTTACAAGTGGCAGTAATAGCATCAGCGCGTAAAGCTGGTCTCAAAGATGCTAATTCAACCGAATTTAATAGTAGCACTAAACACGACGTTGTTTATATAATGCCCGACCAACGTGGTAAAGAATCGACAGGCGGTACGATGAGACTAGGTGATTACAAGGCCAAGTTGGCACAAGGCACAAAAACATATAACATTTATAAACCTGCAACTCTGAAAACAAAAGGTAAATTTGTGGGGAATGTTGTTGAACGTCATCGCCATCGTTATGAAGTAAATCAAAAGTTTTTGCCAGAAATAGAGGCTGGGGGATTGCGAGTTAGTGGAACATCGCCCGATGGTAAATTAGTTGAGTTTGTCGAAGCACCGCAAAATAAGTTTTTTGTTGCTACCCAAGCCCATCCAGAATTCAAATCACGCCCTACCAAACCACATCCTCTCTTCACCGCCTTTATCAAATCAATTAAATCCGCCTAATTTACCTAATCCCTTAATCCCTTGGCCCACTTATTTTAAGGTTTGAGTATCTGGTATAATGAGAAGTATGGATAAAATATCTGAGATAATTCGTGAAGCTATTGACCAACTTTTTGATGTAGTTCCAGATGTTCAATTAACTAGACCGGATAAAAAATTTGGAGATTTTGCAACTAATATATCCCTTCAGCTGACGGCAAAGTTAAGTCAGCCGCCGATGGAAATTGCCGAACAATTAGTAGAAGAATTACAAAAAAATACTATTTTTGAGAATGTTTCTGCGGTAGCTCCAGGATTTATTAATCTAAAAGTTAAAGCACGAGTTTTAGCGGATAGTTTGAATAACGGCTGGAACAATAGATACGGTTCTAATAATGACGGTGACGGCAAGACTGTAATAGTAGAATATCCAAGCCCTAATATTGCCAAACCATATAGCGTTGGACATCTCAGACCAGGTAATCAAGGCTGGGCGATAAAGCGACTAATGGAGGAAACTGGCTGGAAAGTAATCACCGACAATCATTTAGGTGATTATGGTGCGCCGTTTGGTATTTGGGTTACAGGTTATTTAAAATTCAGTAGTCCTGAAAAACTTGAAAAAGACGGGGTTTATGAATTAGGCCGAGTTTATATCGAGATGCGTCAAGCTTTGAAAAGTGAAGCTGAAGCTGGTAAGCACGAACTAGCTGATGAAGTACAGGATTGGTTACTCAAACTTGAGGATGGTGATGAAGAAGCTCAAAAATACAGTTATAAATTTAGTCAAATTAGTTTAGACCATATTCACGGCATGATGAAACGACTAAAAATATCAACCGACTATGAATTAGGAGAGTCATTTTTTGTCGTAAGCGGTAAGAATTTAGTGAAGAGTTTGGTTGAAGAAAATCTTGCTGTCAGAAATGATGATAACTCTGTAATTATTGAACTTAATGATCAGGGAATAGACGTACCGATGCTAATCCAAAAAAGTAATGGTGCAGCTTTGTATGCAACTACCGACCTAGCTTGTTTGAAATATCGCGAGGAAACATGGCATCCAGACAGAGTTATTTATGCAGTCGCAGCCGAGCAGAAGTTTTATTTTGAACAGCTATTCGCAGTCGCTAAGAAAATGGGTATAAAAACTGAATTGATTCATCTATGGTTTGGATTGATTGATCAAATAAACGAAGACGGTTCACGCGCTAAAATGAGTAGTCGCAAAGGAGTAGTCTTGATGGAAGAACTTCTAGATAAAGCCGAAGTCAAGGCGCGCGAAATTGTAAACGGACGCGAAGTGTCCGATGAAGACGTTTCAAAAATTGCGCTAGGCGCTATCAAATTTAGCGATTTTACCTCAGATAGGCGAACTAACATTTTGTTTAATTGGGATAGTATATTTGCCTTGAGTGGTTTTAGTGGGCCATATGTTCAATATGCTACTGTTAGAGTAAATAAAATCTTGAGTGATGGAGGTAATGGTCAAGGTGAAATTAGCGACTATGACTATGAAGCTGAAAAAGACATCATATTGAAATTACTGGAATATCCTTACGTTATTGAGTTGGCGGGTCGTAATCTTGAACCACACAAAATCGCTACTTACTTATACGAATTAGCCCGAGAGTTGAACCGTTATTATGAGACGACACCAATAATGACGAGCGGAGTAGGTGAAACAGACAAAACTGCACGACTTGGTTTGCTCGCAAAAGCTAGTCAGGTCTTAACTCATGGGTTGAATATCTTGGGCATTGAAGTACCAAATAGAATGTAATTTTTCGTGCAAGGAGGAAATATGGTTAAAATTAACAAAAAGAAAATTAAGGCTCGTACTCAAAAAGTAAAAACCATTGCAAAAGAAAAAACAGACCCACGTAATATAGCAAAAGCGAGCAAGATGGGACTAAAAGGCTTTATTGACTTTATTCGTACTCAGGGCGTAATAGGACTAGCCGTAGGTTTGGTTTTGGGTGGTGCGCTAAGCGTAACAGTAAAATCTTTAGTGGATAATGTGATAATGCCACCGCTTGGTATCTTACTTGGCTCGACCGAAGGCTTAAGGGGTCTAATTTGGACAATTCAGACCGATTCTGGTGAAGTAGCGGTACAATATGGCTTGTTTTTGAATGATTTTGTTAATTTTCTAATTATTGCTTTCGTAGTGTACGTCGTGTTGAAATTACTTCGACTTGAAAAACTGGATATCAAGAAATGAGTAAAAAATTCAATCTCAAACTCGATAAAATCTTGTGGATTGACCTTGAAATGACAGGGTTAAGTCCTGAAAAAGATTTGATTTTGGAAGTGGCGGCGATTGTAACTGACTGGAACTTCGAGGAGTTGGCGACTTATCAAGGAGTGATAAAAAACCACCAAAAAGTATTGATGCAAAGAATGAAAGCCAACGATGGTTTTTGGGATGCTAATCCAGAGTCGCGCGATAGCTTGTTAAAACAAAATGATACCGGTAAATCGCTTAAAGAAATAGAGGATGAACTCCTTGAACTGATTGATAATAATTTTAGCACAACTAAACCAGTACTTTTGGCGGGAAACTCTATTTATATGGATAGGAAATTTATTGAAAACAAGTGGCCACGTTTGAGCAAACGATTGTTTTATCGAATGCTAGATGTCAGCGCATGGAAAGTTGTTTTTGAATATAAATACAAGCAATTTTTTGTAAAAAAAGATACTCATCGGGCGCTTGATGATATTCGCGGAAGTATCATGGAGATACGACACTATTTGTCAAAAATTAGTTAGTGTTACAATTGGTTTGTGATGTTAACTAAAAAATACCGACGTAACAAATTTAGTCGTAGAAAAGTTATTTTAGGTGTAATTTTGGTGGTTGCTGGTTCAATGCTTGCAACAATAGCTTTTTTGAGTTTATTTACTAATAAATTATCAGCCCCCGCAAAAGACGAGGTTGCTTCGGAGCCGAAACCTCAGCAAATATCATCTAATGTACTTTTTTTGGGGAATACTTTTTGGGGAAGATATATAAACGATTGGTCTATGGCGAGCGACTTGCAATATGCCTATCCGTTCTCGCGTTTAAGTGAATTTGATCGGGATAAATATGACGCTTGGATATCTGGTTTGGAGTGTCCAACCGCATCGGGAGTAAATATGACTTCGGCTGAAATGGAGGCAACTTTGACCTTCAATTGTTCACCAGAATATTTACCAGAGGCTGCGAAATGGTTTACGGCTTTTACATTGGCTAGCAACCACACAGACAATCAAGGGGCGGAGGGATTTGCCGAGACGCGCGAGCAACTTGATAAATACGGTATCCAATATTTTGGTCATTATGATCCAAGAGTGTCTGATGATATTTGCGAAATAATTAGTTTGCCGGTGACGGTTAAATTAGATGACGGAACAACTCAAAAAGGTAAATTGCCAGTGGCTATGTGTGGATTTCACGGTGTTTTCATGATTCCACCTGCCGAGGGTGTTGAGGAGATGGCTAAGTATAGTGCTGTAATGCCAGTTTTTGCCTTGCCTCACATGGGAGCAGAATATCAATCAGCGCCCGATCAAATTAAAACCGATTTTTATCATAGTTTAATTGATGGCGGGGCAGACGTAGTACTGGGTGATCATCCTCATTGGATTCAAACAACCGAGAGTTACGAAGGGCATCTAATAGTCTATTCGATGGGTAACTTTATGTTTGACCAACAAGACACAGCCGACGTAGTGCGTTCGGCCGGAATTAATGTTGTGCTGCAGACAACATCTGCCGATAAAGACCAATTGTCTAAATGGCTTGAAATAGGTGAGACGTGTGCGAGTTTTAAAGACGATTGTTTATCACAAATTAAACAGGAAAACTTAACAAAACTTGATATAACTTATCAATTTGGAGTTGTGGGCACTAACGATGCCGAAAAGATAACAAAACCAGCGACAGCCGAACAGCAAGAATCTATTTTAGAAAGGTTAAATTGGCAGACTACTATGAGCCAGTTGCAATCGCCGTACTCAAGCTTGTAAAATAGACTCAATGAAAACACATTCAGAAATTGAACAATACATAATGAATTTTGATGGCGTAGAGCTAATTTATCCTTTTGGTAAAGAAATAGCAGTTTATTCAATAAATAGCGACAAAGATAAAATGTTCGCACTTATAAAAGTTGATTCAGACCCTCTTCAATTGAGTCTAAAATGCGACCCTCAGTTGGCAGAAAAGTTGCGCGAAGATTACGAGACGGTATTGCCAGGATTTAATTTGAATTCAAAATACTGGAACACAATACTTTGCACTGGCCAAGTGCCCCAAGACGAAATAAAAAGTTTAATAACTATAAGCTACAACTTAGTTAATAGCAAGTATTTTAACTAATTAGAAAAAGCTTCGAGGTCTTGCTTGACGGTTTGTATGTCTTTTTGGAGGCTTGCTAAAAATTCTTTTGTTTCGTCGGTACTGCTTTTGCTAAGTTGATCTGACAAGTTCAATATCATTTGTAATTGATAATTCATCTCACGAACATAAACATTATCATAAACTGCGTTTAACCTAGCCTCTTCTAGTTTATCTAGTATTTCTTGGGAAGATTCGGCTTTTACAATTGTTTTGCTTAATTTCTTTGTGTCTATATTTTGACTTTCTAAAGAAGCGCTAAGTTGACTTATTTTGCCATTTAAGATTGATGCTAATTGAGCATTGGTAACTTGTAATTTCGGGTTTTTGAGATTACCTTTTGTAGAATCAGTAATTACTCGAGTTGATTGTAATCGAGCAAGCATTTGTTGATTTGATATTTTGTTGTCTGAGAAAAGAGAGGTGATGCCCAAAACAATTAGCAAAACCAGCAATATACTAATGATTGAAGTGCCAATAAAAAATGGTTTTCGACGCAAAAAAGCAAACTTACTGATTGGTTTTGGAGCAATCTGATTTAAATAATCAGTTGAGGTTGTATCTGGTTCTGAGCTTTTAATTGAGTTTGGGTAATCGGGTTGCATGCATATATTTAACCATAACTGCTTCAAAACATAAAATAATAAGCTTATATTTTAAAAAAGCTGGTTTTTGTGTAATAATCTGAGTCAGAGTCTTGACCGCTTCGAGTTTCAAGGAGGTGTTCATTATGGAAGATGACAGAACAATTCCGGCTTTAACTAGACGGGATTGGGAGGAATTAAGGCGTAGGCGTGCCGAACAAGAGAGTGTCAGAATGTCTCAAAAAGATAAAGATACCTTTATTGATTTAGACGCAGACGATTTCGAAGAACTACTCTCCGATTTTCAAGGAGGAGACGGCAAGTAACAAGACGAGTATTACGCCCAGAGTCGAGGCTTTGTATCGACTCTTTTTTCTTATGTTTGGATAGAATCTCCATCAGGGATATAATAGTTATCATAATGCAAGACGCAAAAGAAGAAGTTAGGGCTAGACTTGCCATCGAGGATATTATTGGCGAATATGTCCAGCTTCAGCGTGCGGGACGTAACTGGAGAGGCTTGAGCCCTTTTAATAGCGAAAAAACCCCGAGTTTTTATGTTAGTCCCGAAAAAAACATTTGGCATGATTTTTCGTCTAACAAAGGTGGAGATGTGTTCTCGTTTGTAATGGAGGTTGAAGGAATGGATTTTCGTTCAGCCTTAGAATATCTAGCTCGCAAAGCTGGGATTGATTTGTCGCTTTATGATAGTGGTGGTAATCAAGAATTATCAAAACTCAAAAAACGTTTACTAAGAGCCTATGAATTAGCAGTAAATTATTATCAGCAGACTTTGCTAAGAAACGAGCGTGCTATAAATTATGTATTTAAAGATCGTGGTTTAAGCAAAGAAATGGTACACGATTTCTTTATTGGATATGCGCCTACAAATGGTGATGCTCTAGTGAAATTTCTTACCAAAAAAGGTTTTTCTAACAAAGAGTTGTCACAAGCTGGGTTAACTAATCGTTTTGGAGGAGATATATTTCGTGGGCGGATTGTAATTGCTCTGAGCGATTCAATGGGTCGCGTTGTTGGATTTACAGGTAGGACGATAGTTAATGACGAAAAATCTCCAAAATACCTTAATACTCCGCAGACTATCCTTTATGATAAAAGTCGACACGTTTTTGGATTGGCTCAAGCCAAGGAGGCTATTAGAAAAAGTGATTACGCAGTTATTGTTGAGGGAAACATGGATGTGATTAGTAGCCATCAAGCCGGAGTGTGTAACGCTGTGGCTACCGCTGGCACTGCAATGACCGAACATCACTTGAGGGCACTATCTAGGCTTACAGGTAATATTCGTTTAGCGTTTGATAGCGACAAGGCTGGACTAGACGCAACAGAGCGAGCTATTTCTTTGGCTCAAAATGTTGGGGTAGACTTAACTATTATTAGTCTGGCTGAGAATGCAAAAGATCCAGACGAACTTATTAAAAAAGATGCAAAATTGTGGCAAGAAGCTATCGATAAGGCCGAGCCGGCAGTTGATTGGTTGTTAAAACACTACAGTAAGCGTGAAAAACTAGACACTGCTGTTGGGAAACGTAAATTTACTAACTTAGCGTTAAAGGTTGTTCGGAAGCTTAAAGACCCAGTTGAACAAGAACATTATTTGCAAAAAGTAGCTGACTATACTCAAACTTCGCTAGAGGTTATTAAATCTAAATTAACAGATACGACGTTCGATTATTCTCACCCATCACTTAAGAAAATCGTTCGCTCTGGTGAGACAATTATAGATCCGCAGGCTTATCAAGATAATTTATTGGCTGTTGCTTTAATTGATGATGCTGTGCAAGATTTGTTTAGATTGACGGAAGTTAAAATGTTTGAAGGGGAACATCGCCAAGCCGTAGCTCAATATGTAGCGTCTAATATTGGCAAAGTTATCAAAAACACACCATCAGAGTTGCAAAAACACGACGAATATGTAAAAATACTATTATTGAAGGCCGATGCTCGATATGCCGATTGGAACGATCACGATCGTTACTTTGAAACGGCACGATTACTCCGCCAAGTAACAAACGAAAACAAGCAAAAAGAAAAAGACAAACTAACTGAGGAGTTGCGCGACGCCGAAGGCTTAGGCGATGAAACTAAGGCCAGGGAATTACGCCAGCGTTTAGCTACCCTTATAAAGGAGATTCAAAGTGGGAAAAGATGACGAAGAAAATATTATCGTTGATGTTGAAGAAAAAGAAGAAATAGGTTCAGGAGAATCAACACTTGATGATATTGAAGAACCGAACCCGGATGAATTAGAAGAAGAGGAAGAGGCACTCGACGATGAAACGCTTGATAAAAACCAGTATTATGATGATTCCAACGACGATAGTGTGAGATTATATTTGCGTGAGATTGGTAAAATTCCTCTACTTACTTTTGAGGAAGAGCAGGAGTTAGCTCAACGTGTGCTAAAAGGTGATAAAAAAGCTAAGGACAAAATGGCCGAAGCCAATATGCGTCTAGTGGTGTCAATTGCTAAGCGTTATAACGGACGAGGCTTGGATTTTTTGGATTTAATTCAGGAAGGCAACACTGGTTTATTGCGAGCAGTCGAGAAGTTTGATCCAAACAAGGGTTTCAAATTTAGTACCTATGCGACTTGGTGGATTCGTCAAGCAATAACTCGTGCTATTGCTGACCAGGCTCGCACAATTCGTATCCCAGTTCATATGGTTGAAACCATTAACAAATTACTTAGAACTCAGCGACGTATGACCCAAGAATTAAATCGTGAGCCAACCATTGAAGAGTTGGCAAAAGAACTTGAAATGGAAATTTCAAAAATTGAATATGTAATGAAAATCAAGCAAGACATAACGTCATTAGATGCTGGCGTTGGTCGTGATGGCGATGAAGAAGATTCCGTACTAGGAGATTTTGTGGAGGATGACGAGGCGACTACTCCAGAAGAGTCGGCAACTTCACAGTTGCTAAAAGAGCAAGTTAAAGAAGTTTTGTCTTCTTTGAGTGATCGTGAGCAAAAGATTCTTCGCATGCGCTTTGGTCTTGATGGCGTAAAAAGTCATACTCTCGAAGAAGTCGGTCGCGAATTTGACGTAACTCGTGAACGTATTCGTCAAATCGAAGCTAAAGCGCTGACAAAATTACGTAAACACAAAGATTCCAAGAAACTACACGAGTATTTAAATTAATCTTGGTAAAAACCTACTTCAGCTAAAACGTCGTCAATCTGGTCTTGAAATTTATCAAGACCAGAATTGTTGATAATATAATAATCGGCCACGGCAATCGGTCCGCTGATATTAAACTTTTCGATGTCCGACCAGTCTCGCTCATCGGCTTCCTCGGCGTTTAGCGAAAGTTTTGGATTATTAGCCAGACGTCGATGACGGAGACGTTTATTGCTTATTACTGCAATAGTTACAACTTCACCCGGAAATTTGTGTTTTAGTGTTTTAAAATCACTCCATTTGCCGAGTCCGTCAACGATAATATTATGTTGCCCCGCACCGTCTAACCCGTGGATCTGTTCGATTATAGATTTAATGTCACTATCAACAACTACACGCGGAAAACCTTTGTCTGCGATATATTCAGTGGCGGTAGTTTTGCCAGTACCAGCTAAACCAACAAAAGCAATGATTTTGTTCTCTCTATTCCCCATATGCTTATTGTAGCAAAGAAATTCAAGGTTTGTTATATTAACATAATAAAATAAACAATACTATTTGACCAAAATCGTCTCAGGCTAGATAATAGTTATTAATGAAAGCATTTAAACAGACCCTGATAGCTGTAGTATTCATAGGCACTATATTTAGTGGTGTTATGTTTGCTCATGCTAGCGCTGAGAGCGTTAAACTAACCGACGAGCATTTACAGCAAATTAAAACAAACTGCGTTTCTGTAAAAGCTAATTTAAGTAGATTGCATTCTAATGACGCACTAGCAAGGGTTAATGTTGGGCAAATCTATGAGTCAATATCTACTAAGTTGATGTCTGGCTTTAACGGAAGAGTTGCCAATAATAATATGAATAATATTTCTCTCAGTTCTGTATCTAGCCAATATGACAATCAACTCAATACTTTTCGCTCAGACTACATCACCTACGAGAATCAACTTTCTAGAGCTTTAGGTGTTAATTGCTCAAACAACCCACAAGAATTTTATGATGCTGTGGTTAGCGCTCGCATAAAACGCGCTAAAGTATACGAGGATGTCACTAGACTTAATCAATTCATTGATCAATATACGAAAGAAGTAGATAAGTTTGAAGCCGAATACAAACTGGCTACTCAAGAGGTAACGCAATGATAAAAATTCGTTTACCAAAAGTAAAACTAACCAAGAGAGAGGGTAGTTTAATACGCAAACCATGCCGGTTGACGATATTTGTCAGTATTGCGTTGTTGGCTAACGTTTGTTTGGTTGTTGTGGCGCTAATTCTGTATAACAGTAGTGGCGCAGCTCAGCTCGATTTGAGTCGACCTGGTTATATTGACGTACGCGACCAAGTTTCTACCGAAGAGTTAGAGGTTGTGAATTACTCAAGTAATGGCAGAATAAATCAGCAAACTATAGCTGAGTTTAAGAAGTTGTTATCTGAGCAGGCCGATAAAGTAAAAGCCTCAGGCGCTTTTGCGGGAGATCCTTTGGACGAAACTGCGCTTGGATTGGATGTAGCTACAGACGAGTAGCTTCTAATCTAGTTCTCACCCAACCATCAATAGCGCCAGCTCCCATAACTAGTACTAATGTATTTTGATGGCGGTAATCTTGAATAGTATTCCAAAGTTCATCATTAAAATCTACTATATGAACAACCTCGCGATTTGTAATATTTGAAATTAAATCGATTGGTTTTAGAATAGGCAAATTCGGATCTTCACGTGCTAAATAAGTTGGAAGCCAATACACCGCTTCTGCTAGCTCAAATTGCTTAGTGTATTGTGAACGAATCTCGTATTGGCGTATGTTTTGGTGTGGTTGATAAACCAGAACTACATGTTCAGAAATTTCACGTGCTAACTGCAGAGTCGCTTCAATCTCGGCTGGCAAATGCCCGTAGTCGCTATACAAATTGTCCGCTAAACGCTCAAAACGTCTATCAACACCCGGAAAATGAGATATTATTTCGTCAGTTACTTCGGTAATACCTAAATGCTGTAATCCAAGCTGTACTAAAGTGGCATTACAACGATTTTTGTCACCGAAAAGCTTTATATCAGAATTTATTTTATCTGATTCTATAACTTCAACGTTTGACATATCGTCGAACATTTCTCCGTATTGATCCCGCCAAGCAATGACATGTTTGCTTTGACTGGCAAATTCCTGAAAAGCCTTCAAATACTCATCGCTAGTCGGGTAAGTTTCGGAGTGATCATAATCAATCGCCGCTATTAATGATAAAAATGGATGAAAATGCAAAAAATTGCGATCAAATTCGTCACATTCATACACAAAATACTCTGATTTTGGATCAAACTTGCCACTGGGACCGAAAGGTATTGTTGTACCAATCGAATAGCTAACAGGAATACCAAGTTGTTGCAGAGTCCACACCATAATACTGGTAGTTGTGGTTTTGCCGTGCGTACCGGCAATGGCAATTAGTTTAAGGTTTTTGTCCTCGATTATTCTTGCTATCAGTTCATCACGCTTAGCGACTTTAAGCCCGAGTCTTTTTGCGAGCAGTAGCTCTGGGTGGTCTTCTCTTAAAGCTGAGGTGTAAACAAACCAATCTAGAGGTTTTTTGTTGTGACATTGTTGCAAAAAAGTACCATCTTGGTTGCGGCTAATCGATACGCCTTGTTGGCGTAATTCTTTTGTCATTGGCGACTCTATTGGATCTGATCCAGACACCTCATAACCGGCATCTTTTGCTATTTCTGCCAAAGGTCCAATTCCAACTCCACCAATCCCTGAAAAATAAATATTCATAACTCTTAGTATAACTCAAACATCAAGGCTCATGCTACAATAGTTTGTAATAAGTAGGGTGGAAAATCAGTGACCAACAAAAAACAGCTAAAGATTTATCTAAAAAAACTACAGAGTATCAAGACTTGGCAACTTTTGATTTTGCTGATTTTGACAAGTTTTGTAGCAGCGACTTTTTTGCGACTAAACAATATCGGTATGATTGAGCGCCGTGAGGCTGTAATATCTGCTGATAAAGCGGGCGATAACAGTGTTACTCGAGATCGATTATACGATCTGCAGACCTATGTGGCGGGTCATATGAATACCGATCTAAGCGGAGGGGTTTTTCTAGAATCTAGCTTCGAACGTGCCGTTGAACGTACTTATACAGCTTCGGGAGGGAATATTTATCAGCAGGCTCAAGAAGTGTGTGCACCCCAGTTTAGCAGTTGGTCGTATGCTTATGTTCAGTGTACGTTGGCTGAGCTTGAGAAATATCCTGCTGCGACACCAACTGAGCTACCGCCAGAAAATGCCTATATTTATAATTTCGTTTCACCACGTTGGTCTCCTGATTTTGCCGGCTTTGCGGTGTTAATATGTGTAGTAATTTTGATAATGATTATTGTTCGCATCACCACTGTTGTTGCCCTAAAAATTCTCTTACATCGCCGTTACCAAGCGATTTAAATGTTGACAAGGGGTTCAACTCAGGGTACTCTTAGATTTGTAAAGCAATAATAGGAGGTATAAGAAACTTATGGCTTACAAATATACAAACTCAAAAGGTATTGATTACTTCTTGCATAGCACCGAAGTAACCCTAAAAGGTGGTCGTGTTCAGACTATTTATTTCTTTGCGAAAGTTCCTAAAAACCCTAAAGGCTCTCCAGTTGAGTCATTGCCAGCTGGCATGGTTGTCGTAGAAAGTGTACGCAACGCATTCCCAGTTATCAAGAAAAAATAGATTTTTAGGCTTGCACCATTAGCGTTTTGGTGATACAGTAAAACCAAACAAAAAGGTGCCAAATAACCCCCTCTCATCAGGGGGTTATTTTGTGCTTATGTTAAATATTGACTAAAACAGTATATTATGGTATAATCGTTGTATGACAACAACAAATCCTAATATATCACGAGAAAATTCTGATAACGGAGATGATTATCTTGCTCAATGGCATAATCTTTATGGTGATAACAAAGAACCATCTATAAATTTCCCTGAGTTTTTAACTCCCGAGTCTCCTGAATCCGTAACCGTTAAATCCTATGAACATAAAATTCCAAACTCTTTTAAGCCCGAGGATATGACAGAAGAAGAAAAAGAAAAGGAGGCTGATCGATTGGCAAACGTCCTCGGTAGTTATGGAACAGTGTATGATAGATATCCACATTTAAGACCAAAAGAAAAAGAAACGTCTAACGATGGATTTGTCAATAAAGAGGAAGAGATTATTTATTGGCGAAAAAGAGCCGAAGATCCAACATCTTCTTTTGAGGATTCGGAACGAGCCTATGAAAAATTGTGGCAATTAAAATATCCAATTGGGCCATCTAATGACCAAGAAAAACAACTTTGTTTGAAAAGATTAAAAAACTTCGTAAATACAACAGACGACCCTAGGGCCGCAGCGTGGGCTACCGAAAAGATCTATTCAATTGAGCACCCAGGTGAAATAACACCGCAAAGAGATATCACCGATGTTATTCTGAAAAAAGGGTTAGCAAAAACCAGCCTAGCTGGACTGATATCTTTTGATAAAAAATAAAGCCACTAAATAATTAGTGGAATTTTTTGGTGGGGGCGGTTGGAATCGAACCAACTACCAAGTGGTTATGAGCCGCCTGCTCTAACCGGTGAGCTACGCCCCCAGACTGTCATATTATAGCCTACTTTTATCTGTTAGGCTATATTTTTATAACT
The DNA here is from genome assembly GCA_964466345.1 of uncultured Saccharimonas sp. (SeqCode). Classification (GTDB taxonomy): domain Bacteria; phylum Patescibacteriota; class Saccharimonadia; order Saccharimonadales; family Saccharimonadaceae; genus UBA1547. The sequence goes on along the minus strand of CAYXMZ010000007.1, from coordinate 5,075 downwards.
TTAGGTTTAAAAGACATTTGCGGTATAATGAAAACGTAAGTATAAAAAAGATAAGTTAATTGATGGGCAAAAAAAGAACTGGCTTTACTATTGTTGAACTGCTTGTAGTTATAGTTGTGATAGGCGTATTGTCGGTAATTGTGGTTGTGTCGTACATTAGCATCAGAGACAGAGCGATGACTTCGCTATTTGTTTCGAATTTAAATAGTATATCGAAATATTTGTTTATGTATCAGCTAGAAAATGGAGTTTATCCGTCGGATATTGCAGGACTTAACGATCTTGTCGGTTCTGAATTAAGTTCAGGTGTTACTGTTGAAGAATATTTTCCGGAATCAAAGGGTTTTTGTGTAAGCGTCACAAAGGACGAAACTAGTTACAGATTAACAAATAAAAGTGAACCAAGAAAAGGTTTGTGCCATAGACCTAGCAAAGATAGGTTTTCTTTGACCAAGTGGAATACTTGGACGGTTAGTACTGGGGCTGTCACAAATTATTCTGTTAACGGAGACGGAAATTCTAGAATAATCGATACAAATCCTTGGGGAAAACAAGATATTGTCTGGGACATTAGTAACCAAGATGCTGCCAGCGATGCAGACGGAGGGTGGAATGGTAGTAATTTTGCAATCGATAACACTAAAACTTATCGGTTTTCAGTGTTTGTCAGAAGAAAAAATATCGGGAACGGCACTTTCTATTTTGGTACTCACGGATATTCCAACGCTGTTTTAAATAGAAGTAATGGCTCGACTAATACTAATCCTTATTTTTGTACTAAAGCTTGGTGGGGTGAGGCGGGCGAGTGGTATTTAGTAACGGGCCACGTCTGGCCTTCAAATAGCGGTGTTGGTGCAGTAATGCCCGACTCTGGAGTTTATAAAATGAATGGAGAAAAATTGTATTCTAATATTGATTTTGTTTGGCAAACAACAACAACTACGTCACATCATCGAGCCTACCTATATTATTCAACCAACACTGCTACCAACCAGCAAATGTATCAGCCTAGAGTGGATGTTGTAGACGGTACCGAACCGACGATTCATGAATTATTAACTAATTCTTTTTGACGCTCATGGCTTATACTTTAATCTTGAGCTATAATAATTAACGTAAATTATGAAAAAAATAAACATAAGGCGCACATGGTACTCGTTTCGTCATAAATATTTGACTATAAATAACGCTATTATAATAATTGCTTTTTTAATTGCTTGTGGATGGGCATGGGGTTCTCTCCAGATGATGCAACGTAACTATAATTTACAGCGTGAGCTTGACGAAAAAAATCGTCAGTTATTGGTTGCTCAACTTGACACAGCTAACGCGCAGTTACAACAAGCATATTACAAGACTGATGAGTATAAAGAATTGGCGGTGCGACAAAATTTGGGTTTGGTTAAGCCCGGCGAGAGTGTACTAATATTGCCAGATAACTCTGATGCCGTTAAACAGGCCAGTAGTCAAGAATCGGCTTCGATTTATTCAACCACGGATTCTGTTGTTCAATATGGTGAAAAAAGCAACTTTAAACAATGGATTAACTTCTTATTTGGCATTAATATTCAAAACTTAGATATATAAGTTCGCGTTTTTGCCATTGCAAAAAAGACCCCTATCTGTTAATATTTAATGACGTAGCGGGGTGGAGCAGTCTGGTTAGCTCGGATGGCCCATAACCATCAGGTCGCTGGTTCAAATCCAGCCCCCGCAACCAAAATTATATTTAACAACCCCGGTTTATGTGGGGTTATTTTTTATTAAGCTTTTAAATTAATTTACTTGCGGCGATACGTACTGCTTCGCTCCAACTTAGGAAAGCATGAGGAGTTCTAGCGACATCATTAACAGTAAGTTTATTAGAGATAGCTAAACTAAGCTCATTTATGATTTCGGCGCCATGGGGTGATACGATTGTTGCGCCAATGATTACGTCACGTTTGTCGGCTATAATTTTGACAAAACCAGTTCGAAAATCTGAGGTATTACCGCGCGCGATGAGGTTTAGTGGAACTACAATTTTATTGATAGTTTTACCTAGTTTAGTGCATTCTTCCTCTGTGTAACCAGCTTTAGCAATATTCGGATTAATATAAATCACTTCTGGCATACCTCTGTATTCGGCAACGGTTTTGTCTCGGTGAATTATGTTGTGTGCAGCGACTTGTCCTTCCAAAAAAGCGCTCTGAGTAGTCTTGTGTCGCCCTAAGACGTCTCCAGCTCCAAAGACGTGTTGATTACTAGTCTGTAAGTAACGGTTCACTGTAACGCCCTTAGACGTGTAAGCAATGTTGGCGTTTTCAAGGCCTATATCAGTTACTGGAAGTCTATTATTAGCTATAAGTACTTCGTCAACGCGTAAAGATCGCTCGATTTTGCCTCTTTTGAACGTGACACGCTTACCTAGACCGTTCTTTTCGAACAATATCGGGGTAGCTTTGACGTAAGTGATAACATCTTTAGTTTCGTTTAAGAATCGTTCTAGGGTGTCACCAGCTTCGCGGTCGTATTCGGGAATTAGGTGGTCGCTGGCTTCTATGATAAAGATTTTAGTGCCGAAACTGGCTAAAATCTGGGCGATTTCTACACCTTCTTCGTTGCCGCCAACAATCAGCAGGCTTTTTGGTGGGCGAGTAATATCGAGTATGGTATGGGGGTTGAAAAAGTCGATATTTTCAAGACCTGGAATATCGGGTGTTTCATAAGCAGATCCGGTGGCGATGATAAAATTCTTGGCAGATAAGTGGCGTCGATTGACGGTAATTTCGTTGGGTGAAATAAAACGTGCTAACCCTGCGAAAGTTGCTACGCCTTTATTCTCGTAATAGCGACGATTATCACTGGCGCCGGTATGTTTTATAGATAAGTTCTTCCATGCTCTAATTGATGGATAATTATAACCCAAAGTCGCTGAGCGTAGGCCAAAACGAGACGCATTGCGAGTTTCGCTAAATAAATTAGCAACGTGAAGCAGGGCTTTGGTGGGAATGTCGCCAAAATTAGGTGAATCACCTCCGAAAACATTAGACTCCACGATAGCAACAGATTTGCCAGCTTTGCTTGCTACCATTGCCGCCGAGCTTCCCGCTGCTCCGCTACCGATGATAATTAAATCGTAGTCAAAAGTGTGTTTCGTTGTCATTTTATCCTCCTAATCTCAGATGGTTATATGATATTGTTCGTAAAGATAAGCTGCTTCGGGGTGATGTTTTCGTAAATGCTTGCTTGATATCGTGCGGAGATCTTGACTGGTGATTTCTGATTTGTCAGTTAACCATTCGTCTACTTCTCGGCAAACATAATTTGCTATAGATTCTGCCTCACCCTCTGGTGTTTTTACGCTTAGACAGACAGCAAGAATGCTATAGTAAAGTTTTTGTCGTTGAAATTTTTCACGAGACTGTTTTCGTCCTTGGCGTTTGACAATGTCAACTGCTAGTCCCATCAGAATAACCTCGCCACACTACTAACTACCTCAACGATATACACAAAAGCTCCTAAGATAATTGCTCCAGCTCCAGCTGAAAATTGCAAAAAGCGTTTGTTGGTTTCACGCCATTTTTGAATACGACCTAGTGAGACGCCACGAGCAACCAAAATCCAGATGATAAAAACCGACAACATCGAAACAATTACATAAACCGCCAGTCCTATAAGTTGCCATTCGATAGGCAGTTGGATTAAAATAAGTGCCGTCACAAACATTGGTGAAATAATAAAGGCTAATTCTCCTATGACGCTACTAAGACCTAAGCCAAAAGCTTCGGCTGATGATCTTGTGCGCTTAGTTCGGCTAGTCAAATAATCTGCAAACCAGCGCGGTATCCAAAGTGTGGTACCGGCTTGGTTTCGGTAATAAAAAATCCATATAGCTCCGCCGAGAGACAACAACAACAGACAAGATATAAGCCAAACGATTTGTGGTATTTCGGAGCCAAAAATGTCAGAGACAATTAAAGTAGTAGAGGCGAGTAAAAGCAGTGTTATGACGGCTACACCTAAAATGAAGCTTCCGGACATGCGAAATAGGCGTGCGCGCGAGTGTTTAAGGCTCAAAGAATGTCCGCTCAGCAACGTCAGCACGCTAACACTTAGTTGAAAACTAGCGTGTATCAATGAGGCTAAAGCGATGACGGCGAGATAATTAATGATTTCCATATTTTTTGATTTTTATACCCTACACCTATTTTATAGCATAATTGGTTTGATTTTTGAACAGATATAGTAAAAATTCTCATTTTGCTATTGCTTTTTTGTGAGTTTTATGCTTTAATAATAATATCGAAAGATAAAAACAAAAAGAAAGGGTAAAACAAATGGAAATAGAAGAAAAATTGGGCATTGAGCAAGTTACCAAAAGTGATATTTTGGAACTCGCCTCTTGGGAAAGGCCTCGTTCAAATGCTGAACTACGTGGTTTTCTCGATCGCCGTGAAGCATCTTTGGCGAGAGTAGCCCTCGAATCAAACGAAGATATATCGATAGATGTCTAAATTATTAAAAATGTAACTACAAAAAGTCCTGATTGTTGTAATCAGGATTTTTGTTGAGTATCAAAATTTGGTAGTAGCGACAGGAATCGGTCACGTTCCGCGACCCCGAAACTTCGCGATTGCAAACATAGTTTGCATCGGAAGGTTTCCTTGCGACCTGCCACCGGCAGGTCTCACCTGTGACTTAACGTCAGAAACTGGCGGGTCACAGTTTTCGATCCGCGGCAATGACCAAAATAATAACCCCATCTTTCGATGAGGTGATTATTTTGGTAGTAGCGACAGGAATTGAACCTGTGACCTCGAGCTTATGAGTCTCGCGCTCTAACCAACTGAGCTACGCTACCATGTGCTATATTATATCTTAGTTTTTCATTTTTCAAAATATATCAAGGGGTGATTTTGATACGGTTTGACTCATCACAAACTAGAGTGCTATACTAACCTTATGTTTAGCAAAAACAACATTGCTTCCTTATCTCATCGTATGATAGGGTCATCCTCTCGCACCCCTAGGCTCCTGCCCCATCGCACTCCAGCTTTTACCATCGTCGAACTCCTCGTAGTCATAGTAGTAAT
>CAYXMZ010000006.1:0-22458 GCA_964466345.1 uncultured Saccharimonas sp. (SeqCode) | reverse complement strand
CGATCGTCGACTTGGTGAGCCTTTACCTCACCAACTATCTAATCGTACGCAGGCCATTCCCAAACCGTCCGAAGACTTTTCTCCGAAGAGGTTATGCGGTATTAGCCGCCCTTTCGGGCGGTTATCCCTCAGTCTGGGGTATGTTCCCACGCGTTACTCAGCCGTCCGCCGCTCGTCATCAGAGTGCAAGCACTCCATGTTACCGCTCGACTTGCATGTGTTAAGCACGCCGCCAGCATTCATCCTGAGCCAGGATCAAACTCTCCAAAAATGGTTAATTTAACCAACATTAAAACTCAATATTTATTTACCATCTAAAATTAAAATTTTAGTGGATTAACTGACGATGATTTGCACAACTAAATTGTTAAACTACTCTGTCAAAACTCCACACTGCACTCCAAAAATAAGCACAGTTAAATCAAGACTGTTATCTATCATAACCCAATCACCGCTAAACAGTCAAGAGGTTTTTTATATCTAGGTTAAAATAAAAATTACTGACCCAATAACTACGCCCAAAACCGCTCCCAATACTACTTCTAGTGGCGTGTGTCCTTTGGCGATTCGTGGAACTTCAATTTCACTTTTTATCTCTTTAACTATTGAACGTATCGCCAATCCCTGTTCACCAGCCGAACGCCGTACTTTAACAGCGTCATACATAACAATTATGGCAAAAAGCAAAGCTATTGCAAACAAACTTGATTCAAATCCGTCTTTCAAACCTACTATCATAGCTAACGCGACAGTCGTGGCACTGTGAGCGCTGGGCATTCCGCCCGATCTAAATATATGCGAACGAAGTTTGTATTTTTCTTTATGCCAACGACTAACAAAATATTTAATGACATGCGCCATAAACCAAGCCAAGATAATCGTTAATATATATGGCATGAAAAAGTTTGAGCTCATTTAGCTGCTTCCTTTTCTTCGTCTGTTTCTTTATCAGTGATTAAACCTATAGAGGCTACTTTGTCTGTATTTCCCATTCTCATGATTCTTACACCTTGAGTCGTGCGACCTAGAACCGGAATATCCTTTAGATCAACCCTTATAGTTTGCCCATCCTCGGATATAATCAAAATCTCCTTGGTATCATCAAGTATCGTCTGAACGTCTATTATTGGACCTGTTTTTGCCGATACGACAGCAGCCTTGATTCCGACACCACCTCTCTTGTGTGAAGGGAAATTAGACACTTTTGTTACTTTGCCATACCCGTTCTCACTTACAACTAGCAAATTCAAGTTACTTTCATTAATGACGTCCATTCCAACTACTTTGTCGTTTGGTCGAAGTCTTACACCTCTTACACCTCGCGCCGAACGACCCATTGGTCGAGCGTCTTTTTCATTAAACCTAATAGCTTGTCCGGCTGACGTTGAAATTATTACATCATTCTCCCCAGTGGTTCTCTGTATCCAACGCAGCTCATCGCCATCATCTAACTTAATAGCTATCAGACCGTTAGCTCGAATATTGGTATAGTCTTTAATGGCAGTCTTTTTAACAGTGCCTTTAGCAGTTGCCATAAATAAATATCCATCACTATCAGAGTTTTTTGAATAAGGAATTATAGAAGTAATTTTTTCCTCGGGTTGTAAATTAAGCAAATTTACAGCAGCAACACCCTTAGTTGTTAAACTAGCCGCCGGTATTTCGTATGCTTTCAACCTAAATATTCGACCACGATTAGTGAAGAATAGCAAAAAATCATGCGAACTAGCTGGTATTAGCTGGCAAATTACATCCTCGGCTTTTGTAGTCATGCCGCGTTTTCCCTTACCTCCCCGGTGTTGACGACGATATTCACTCACTAAGGTTCTTTTAATATAGTTCTCAGCTGTTAATAATATTATACTATCTTCTTCTGGAATTAGTTCTTCGTCGCTAAACCTTCCAACTTCGTTATTTATAATCTTACTTCTGCGTTCGTCGCCATACTTTTGTTTCATCTCCAGAAGTTCTTCTTTAATAATTTCGAGTATTTTTTGTTCGTCTGCCAATACTCCTTCTAGCTTTATAATTAACTCAAGCAGTTCTTTAAGCTCGTTCTCGATTGCCTCACGTTCCAATCCAGTAAGTCTTCTGAGCTGCATAGCTAAAATAGCTTTTGCTTGAATGGAGGTTAACTTGAAATTTTTTACCAAGGCTTTTTCTGCTTCATCACTAGTTTGACTAGCACGAATTGTTTTTATAACTTCATCAATATGATCTAGTGCTATTTTGTAACCTTCTAGTATATGGGCTCTTTCTTTTGCTTTTTTTAGCTCAAACTCAGTTCGTCGTCTCACTACACTTTCACGATGTTTAATAAACTCACTCAGTATTTCTTGCAAACCCAGAATTTTTGGTTGCAGTCCATCAATTAAAGCTAACATGTTGTAATGAAAACTCGACTGAAGGGCTGTTAATTTATATAGTTGATTTAGAACTTTCTTAGGATAAGCATCCTTTTTTAATTCAATTACAACACGGACACTGCCACGAGCACTTTCATCTCTGATGTCACTAATTGTTGTAATTTTTTTGTCTTTTACAAGTTCCGCTATTTTTTCAATAAGACTTGATTTATTTACGTTATAAGGTATCTCAGTTACTATTATTTGGCTACGTCCACGTTTGGTTTCTTCGATTGAAGCAACCGCGCGCATTACTACACTACCACGACCAGTTTGATAGGCTTGCCTCATACTAGCGCCACCGTAAACAAGTGCGCCAGTCGGGAAATCAGGCCCCTTAACGTGTTTCATTAGGTCGTCCAAAGTAGCCTCTGGGTTGTCTATAAGACAAATCGATGCGTCCACTAATTCACTTAAGTTGTGAGTCGGAATACTAGTCGCCATACCAACAGCAATTCCCATTTGACCATTTAACAATAGGTTTGGTAATTTAGACGGTAAAACAACCGGCTCTCTTTCTGATCCGTCATAGTTATCGCGAAAATCAACCGTTTCCTTATCAAGATCAGTCAGAAGTTCATTACCTACCTTATCCAACCTGGTTTCAGTATAACGAGAAGCGGCGGCTGGGTCTCCGTCCATCGATCCAAAGTTTCCCTGTCCATCAACCAAAGGATATCTCATTACCCAATCTTGCGCCAAACGCACCATTGAGTCATAGATTGCCGAGTCGCCGTGTGGATGATACTTACCCATTACATCACCAACTACACGAGCCGATTTAGTAAATTTACCACCCGGCTTAATACCTTGTTCACCCATTGAATATAAAATTCTACGATGAACCGGCTTTAGTCCATCGCGTACATCAGGTAGAGCGCGATCTATAATAACGCTCATTGAATAGCGCAAAAAACTATCTTCCATTACGTTTTCTAATATTTTATTTTCTACAACACGTGAGTGCGCAACCTCTGGTATAACAGTATTTTTATTAGTTGTATTTTTATCATCATTTTCCATAATTATACATCCAGTTCCTCTAGACTAATTGTTTTTGCTCTACTCTGTATAAAACTTTTTCTTAAATCGACTTGATCACCCATGAGTTTTGTAAAAATTGCATCAGCTCGTTCCGCGTCTTCTACTGTAACCTTAATGAGTACGCGATTCTCGGGGTTCATAGTAGTTTCCCAAAGTTGTTCAGCGTCCATTTCACCTAAACCTTTATATCTTTGAAGCAAAGTTACACCTGCCTGCCTTAACCGATCACTATCACTATCAACCTTAAAACCCTTTGCTTGTCTCTCTTTTACTAGGTCTTCGACAATTTGATCTCGTTCTTCATCACTATAAGCATAAAATTTTCTAGTACCAACCCTGATTAAAAACAGAGGTGGTTTAGCAAGATATATATAACCCCCTTCAACAACGGGTTGCATATAACGGAAGAAAAAAGTTAAAAGCAAAGTTGCAATATGGCTACCGTCTACATCAGCATCGGTCATTATAACTACACGATGATAACGTAACCCAGAGAGATTAAATTGATCACCAAAGCCAACACCCATCGCTTTTATTAAACTAACAATCTCACGATTAGCCAGCATTTTATCTAGACGAGCTCGCTCGACATTAAGCACTTTACCTCTCAATGGCAAGATGGCTTGTGTTCGACTATCGCGACCAGACTTAGCAGAACCTCCAGCCGAATCACCCTCTACTATATAAAGTTCGGACTCTGATGGATCTTTACTAGAACAGTCTGCCAGCTTACCAGGCAAATTCAATCCACCGTCTAGTATGCCTTTTCGAATAACGCTGTCACGCGCTGCACGCGCTGCCTTGCGCGCTCGAGCTGCTAAAAGCGCTTTGTTGACTATATCTTTAGCCGCACTAGGGTTTTCTTCCAAATAATACGAGAAGTATTCGCTCATTACTTGTTCGACATAACGACGTACTTCTGGGTTGCCTAATTTATTTTTTGTCTGGCCTTCAAATTGTGGGTCTGGTAGTTTTACAAGAATAACCGCGGTTAGTCCTTCACGGATATCATCACCACTTAAATTTTCTTCTTTTTCTTTCAGTAATCCGCTTTTTCTAGCATAATCATTTATAACGCGTGTTAATGCTGATTTGAAACCCACTAAATGCGAACCTCCGTCTATAGTTAGAACGTTGTTAGCAAACGGTTTGACTATCTCAGTAAAAGAGTTATTATATTGAACAGCGATTTCCACCATTGAGTCTTCGACTTTTTTTTCTACATAAAATATATCGCCAAAAACATCTTTTCCAATATTGAGTTGTTTAATATAGCTCTTTATTCCACCATCAAAGTAAAAAGCTTGTTTATCGCCAGTACGCTCATCAGTTACCGAAGTATAGACTCCCTTGGTTAGGTAGGCTTGATGTCTAATGTAATTTACAATCCATTTATAATCAAACTCAATAGTTTCTTTGAAAATTTCTGGATCTGGATAAAAGGTTATTGTTGTGCCTTGGGTTTTTGCAGTTTCTCCAATAACTTTTAAGCCGGTTTTTGTAACTCCTCGTTCAAACTCTATCCGATAGAGTTTTTTGTTTCTAGCTACCTCTGCGATCAAACGAGAAGATAAAGCATTTACAACACTTGAACCAACGCCGTGCAAACCAGACGATACCTTATAGCCACCACCACCAAATTTTCCACCAGCGTGCAAAACTGTAAGAGCTGTTTCTAGAGTACTTTTACCAGTTTTAGGATGAGTATCAACTGGGATACCGCGTCCATTATCATCTACGCGAACTCCTCCATCTGCTAATATGGTTATTTGTACAGAGTTAGCATATCCGGCAATTGCTTCGTCAATTGAATTGTCTGCTATCTCTTTAACTAGATGGTGAATTCCTTCGTAGCCAGTGCTGCCGATATACATGCCTGGTCGTTTACGAACTGGGTCTAACCCCTCTAAAACTTGAATTTGCGACCCATCATAAGAATTGTCGGTTTTTTGTTTAATCACTGTCAACCCCCTAAGTTATATCCGAACTCAACGATTACATATATTATTCTACTGACTATTATTATACCTGATATTTTGTATTCACTCAAGTTGTTGCTTTGAATATATTTATTGTGCTAAAGTTTAAGTGAAGGGGTGGAATATAAAATATATGTTTAAAAAAATAGTATCAGGCTTACCGTTCAGCCCATCTATGGTTGCCCAGTTAGGCTCGTACTCAAAACAATTAGAAAAAGAAAGGCGCCTTAGACTTTTGGGTTTAGTGTTTGCTGTAATAATTACTACAGTCCAGCTTACCTATCTTTTTATCTTTTCCTTTTTTAACCTATCTCTATCAAAAGAGTCTGTTGTTTTTCAAGTTTACGAACCTTTGTTTGAACATATTAAGAATATTCATAATTTACTACCTTCAGCGACTTTATCGATAAACGTTACCTTTTTTGGCATCCTGATACTGATATCTATATATATGTATCTTCGCTGTCGTCAAATCAACGAAGAAATTCGCCTAATTCGTAAGAATTTAAACTCAGGAGCATTATAGAAAATGATTTCTCTAGAACAACTAGAAAAAAGCTATCGTAATACGATGTCAATTACTCAATCCGAAATGAGCAAAGCAAAACATAATTTCAGTAAATTTATCCATTATCGTGTGATTGAAGTAATGAGCCGAGTCCTTGAACTACTTATTGCCCGACCAAAATCAATATTATTAGGGTCTATAACTGCCTGCATATCGCTACCAGTATTTTATATTACATCACTTTTTTTTAACTTTACATTATCTGGCTCAGAAGTAATTTTAGCTTTTATTTTTGGATGGTTTTTGGGAATAATACATGATGTTTCAAAAGCCGTAATCGATAAGATAAGACTTTAATGTAATTTTACAGAAACCTCGTCATCCAAGTCATCTCTAACATTAAACTGTTCTTTAGTTTGTGTATTGATTACAGGTGATCGTTTATTGCCCGTTGAATCTACTATTTGTTGACGCTTTGCCAACCATTCATCAAGAAACGACGATCCACTAGTTTGAGATTGAGATATCGGTTTTTGATTCTGTAAAATTTTTGATTCTTCCAATTTTGCCTTACGAATAACGTCACCAGCGCCTAAACGTCTAAATATATCGGCTTCTACTTGAGACTTAGGGTGTCCGTATTTTGCAGCCGACAACTTCTTAAGGGTCTCGCGTAGTTGATTATTAGACTCGCCCATAGGAGGAACTAACCCCATGCTAAAGGCCGACGACGGTACTCCGTTAATTATAACCGACGCTATCGCCTGGTAATTAGGCAATTTAGTCAAGTCTTCTGCATCAAATACTGGCTGAAATTTCTTCTGCAACAATTCCGCATCAGTCAAACCCAAACGCCCGCTAATAATAGTACCTATGTTTCCTATTATTGATTCACGTATTTCATCTGTTAGCTGTGTCATGAACTGATTCGCTAATATAAGGTTAAGTCGATACTTCCTAGCTTCCGATAAGATAGTCTCAAATGAATCGGTAGCAAAATTCTGGAACTCATCCACATATAATGCGAAATCTTGACGCTCGTCTTCTGGTATGTTAGCTCTTCCCATTGCTGCAGCTTGAAACTTCATCACGAATATCATGCCTAGTAGTTGTGAGTTTAATTCACCGGTGCGACCTTTTGATAAATTGACTAATAATATTTTTTTATTATCCATTATCTCACGCAAATTTAGTCCGCTTTTAGTTTGGCCTATTATATTCCTCATCATTTCATTAGATAGAAAAGCACCAAACTTACTAACAAACCAGCCCAAGACTTCAGATTTATTAGCTTCGGTCGTTTGCGCCATCTCTTTATACCAAAAGTCTAGCACTGTTTTGTCTGTTACATACTTAAGTTTGGCATTAGTAAATCCTTGATCAATAAAAGCCTGTGGTATATCTATAAAAGACGAGCCATTAGGGTCGCTCATTACCGTCAGCGCCGCATTACGAAACCAATGTTCATAGCGTGGGCCTACGATTCCTGTGTGTCCAGGGTCATATAAACGATACAGCATTGCAATTGCCTCTTGGATCAAAAAATCCTGTTGTTCTTTCGTTTCAAACTCAAACAAATTGAGACCGATAGGATTATCCATATCGCCTGGATTGAAATAAATCACATCTTCAACCCGTTCTTTTGGAACTTTACCAAGAAGTTTCTCGACCGAATCGCCGTGTGGATCAATAAAAGCAAACCCTCTTCCATCCATCATGTCTTGATAAGCTAGATTCTCCAAAAAAACCGACTTCCCAGTACCTGTCTGACCTATTATGTATGTATGTCTGCGACGATCATTAGTACTAAGCCTAATTGGTTTTTTAACACCACGAAATTCATTATAACCAAGAAACAAGCCTTCTTCTGACACCTCGACCGGACCATCAACTTGCTTAATTGCCTGTCTCTTTACCTGTGATGTAGTAATACTGCTCTGATTTGGTAAATGAAAAATTGTCGCCAATTCAACACTATTTAATATGTTTTGTTTTATAGATTGTGGGAAAAATCGAAATACATAGGCGGTTACTAAATCATCTATGTTTTTCGCCGTATTAAACTTAAATCCATTATTAGTCGAAGAATCAAATAACGAAAAAGTGGCTATAATATTTCTTAATATAGTCTGAGCTCTAGCTGAAGTATTAGATGAAACAACTACTCTTATAAGGGTCTCGTAACCTGCGTAACGTGTTTTATCTTCTATTGCATCAATAACCCCCTGTTCTAAGGATGTTAATTGTTTATCCTCAGGTTTAATGTCTTTATGTTCTGGAGCTTTCAAAAAAGCACTGAAAAAAGATCTAGGTTTAAAAATATCAGTTAAACGACTACTTCCGCCTTTATCTTTTTTTATTTTATCGACTATATATTCAGAGTTTTTCGTCCAACCATCAAAGGCCGGCCTTATCATTACCTGTATTGCGACACCGTCACCTTCGCTAGCCGAAGACAAGGCATTTAATAAAGCCGACATAGCATCGCGCTTGGACTCCTGATAAGTTGCTATTGGGTAGACATACTCTTTCTTAAGAGACAATTCTCCTCCAATAACTCCACTCATTTTACCTGCTTTGCTAAATATATTATGTTCTCTAACTTCCTCGAGCCTCGCCGATGGATAGGCTGCATGTATAGCTTGACCAATAACGTCAGTCAAAACCGCCGGCACAACAGCATAATAATTTATAACTCCACCCTGGGCAATAATCTCAAAAGATATGTGTCTTTGACCATAAAGACGACTCTTGAATCCTTTGGTGGCCGTACTAGCAATGATGTTATACATTACTTGAGCCTCTGATAATATTTCCTCAGTTAAATCCCTTTCATCGCGACCGTTAGCCTCTATATCCTCTGTAGACGGTGGTATATGAATAAGCATTGGAATCATTTTAAGGCCACGTTCGTAATTTTTTGCCTCCCTAATAATCTTGCGATATTGCGAAAAAACAACAACAGATAAAATAGCTACTATAATTAACGCTATAATTGCTACAAAAATAATATCCATAACCCTCCGCAACTACTCCTCGTCTACTACGCCTATCTCTCTTCCAAAACGTTTTCCTATATATTCCACTTGCATCTTGCCTACCTGATCATCGCGTTCATGTGGATCGTTTTTTGTATCAGCAATAATCTTCTTTGCCCTGTCTACCCATTCTTTTTCAATTAAATCATCGTCTTCGGCTAAAGACGGCATGTTATTAGACGTTGAATCAGTGGCACTACTGGTGTTGTCATCCGTTGTTTGAATAATAGGTAGAGTAGAAATGCTACTTAAATCGCCAGCAGACGCTTGTAATTCCGATACTTGTTCATACTTTTCACCCGCTTGTTCTTTTTGAGCATCGAACTCAGAACGCTTCTCCGGTTGGTCGAACCTAATTTTCTCCGGTTTAATCGGGGTTTTTTCTTGATTAAAACTAGGTATTTTTACCTCTGTTTCCATATCTGCAATTATATCATGATATAAACAAAAAGCTTATGTGTTTTTATTAAGAAGTTGTTTTAGAAACATATAAACATCCTACTGCCACAAAAATAATAACGAGTGAAAAACTATACACGTTAGACGAATCAACCGACTGTAAACCGATTAGTATTATGGGAGCAAGCGCCACTACAATACCGAAATAAAGTGCCCTTTTAAGTGAAATTTCTTTTATTGGATGTCTGGTTTTGACAAGAATTGATATGTGAGAGATTAGCCTGCTTAGAAAATAGATAAGTAGACCAGATAAACCTATAAAAAATATATAGGCTAAAATAAATACAGATAAAACACCTAAAGGCCCTGCCGACGAAGGTGTTGTTAAATTTATTATTAACAAAATTCCTCCGAAGCTTAAGGTAGTTAAAACAATTAAAACTTTTCTAAGCATGTTACCACTATACACTCGAATTAACTTAAATTAAATAAAAATAGCCTGAGTGATAGGCTTGAGGTCTGAGTTGCAACAAACGCCTTAAATAAATAACTTGAGCGTGTGAACTAGCAGACACCTACCACTGCAGGCTTCTGACCGCTCCGAGAAAATACTCGGGGCAGATACGATGCGCAATTTCCGCTAAATTCAGGTACTAATGCGCATACCGACACCATACTTGGCGTCACTTAAGCAACGCCACGAGTAAAAACTCGAGTGTCGTCGCTATTTGTTAGCCAAATATTTACTGTTGTCGTTTTGAGGTACTAGCTTTTTTATTATTTTTGTTTTAATAAAGCTTACTTTGATACTAGCACAAGCAACTTGTTTGGTCAATAAAATTCTCATTTATATTATTGTATTATTTACATTATTATATCTTCTTTTTTAAATATTACAGGGTTATTTTTTAATTTTTAGAATAACTTACAACATTGTTATAAATACATCATAAAAGAAACTTATTCCTTAAATTTATTTATTTCTAGCATAATTAAATTATTTTTAAATAGGATCCTATAGTGACTTTACTTTTACTCCGTTATTTTTATATTTATTATTCAATCAAACACGTTGGCAAAATCATATTTTTGCTATACTCAGTTTTTTTATTTTATTATTTTATTATTTTTATATCGTGCTATTACTATTGTATTTACATTTACAGCTTTTAGTTAAACTTGCTTTTTATAGTTTTTATCAATCCTGTTTTATTAAACACTCCCTTTTTGTTTAATTTAATATTTTTGTTTTTTATAATTAAAAACGTTCTCAAATAAAACTTTTTATAGTTTTCCACATGATATATTTTTTACTAAAAAATATATCAAAATGTTATTGACATTAGCGTTTTATAGCCTTATTATAAGGGTAGCTTCTGAATAAAAAAATTATGCAGTAGCCAAAAACAAAAAAGAAAATCAAAAAACTCCACGAAAAAAACAACCGTTCCTCGCAGGCGGTTGTTTTTTAATGACTGAAATAATTTTGGTGGAGCTGCGGGGTATCGCACCCCGGTCCAAAAGATAACCCATCACCACTCTACAAGCTTAGTTCATCTAAAAAATTCACATCAAAAGCCTAGCTGAACAAAAAACCATTGACGCTATGTGGTTAAATTCATAGAGTTTACCACAATAGACCCTACTAGCAATACAATCTAACGCCGATACAACCTGGTATCGCAACAAGCTTGTATCAACGGCTCACTTAACCGCGAGCTATTGCCAATGTCTGCGGTTGGAAAGCAACAGCAAAGCTATTAACTATTCCAGTAACGCGACTCTTGGCTTTTGCAATAAAGTTTGCATTTACTTCGTATATTTACACATACCTGTGACTTGCTAAGTGATTTGTTAAACTTCTTCTGTCTAAGCTATGTCAGCCCCAACAGTCGTATTTAAATTATATCACAGCTTGCTTACATTTAAAATAAATGTTTAACTTATATTGCTTATGGTTTCAAAGGTAATTACGGTAGCCCCTATTGGCTTTAAAGGAGAGATTATCGAGGTAGAGAGCGATACTTTTAAATCGTTACCCTCTTTACAGATAGTGGGGCTAGGCAATAAAGCAATAGATGAGGCAAAAGAGCGAGTCAGAAGTGCTATATCTAACTCCTTACTTGAGTTCCCCAAAAAACGCATAACTATAAATTTAGCTCCAGCCGAATTACCAAAAGACGGTACCCATTACGATTTGCCAATAGCATTGTCTATATTATGCGTCAGCGGCCAATTAAAACAGAGCGAGTTGGATGCTTCTATTTTTAGCGGTGAACTAGCGCTAGATGGCACCTTAAGGCCTGTTAAAGGCGTTATAAACATCGTACAGACAGCAAAATCAGCTGGGTTTACAAAAATTTACCTACCCGAGGCCAATATAAATCAAGCTAGCCTTGTAAAAGGTGTTGATCTTTTTGGCGTAAAATCACTAAAACAACTCTTTTTACATCTTAAAAACGAGCTACTTATTGATAAATTTGTCAGACACAACATAGAAAACCATGACGAAAAAACAAAACCACCACTACTTGATGATATTTATGGTCAGGAGCAAGCTAAGAGAGCCCTGGTTATCGCGGCCGCTGGACACCACAACATCCTACTATCTGGATCCCCTGGCGCTGGAAAAACTATGTTAGCAAAAGCTTTAAGAAACCTACTACCGCCGTTAACCAACAACGAACAAATAGACGTTACCAAAATATATAGTCTATCTGGCGACACTAATAAAATTATCGTCGACAGACCTTTTAGATCTCCCCACCACACATCTAGCCATATAGCAATCGTTGGTGGCGGCAATAAAGCAAAACCTGGTGAGATCAGCCTGGCCCACAGCGGTGTGTTATTTTTAGATGAGATACCAGAATATCCGAGGGCTACTATCGAAGCTCTGCGCCAGCCAATGGAGGATAAGGAAATTTATATTAGCAGAGCCAATTCTCATGTCTCGTATCCTGCTAATTTTATGCTTGTGGCAACCATGAACCCTTGCCCGTGTGGTTACTATGGAGATTCAACTCATGAATGTAGTTGCACTATGTTACAAGTTAATAATTACCAAAAAAAGTTATCTGGACCAATATTAGATAGGATTGACATCACTGTTAACGTTAAAAGAGTAGCAAATCAGAACTTTTTAGTTCAAGATTCATTGACAAATAAACAACACGTTACTGCGAAAACTATGATAGACGAGGCTATTAATCGCCAGCGAAAACGTTATAATAGTAGTAAATATTACAACTCATCTTTAAATAACCAGGATATTAAAAAATACATAAACATATCGGCAGACGGACAGACCGTACTAAAATCTGCCATGAATCGCCTATCTATGAGCGCTCGAAGTTATTTCAAAACTATAAAAGTCGCACAAACTATAGCTGATTTGGACGGTAGCGACACCATAAAAGCCCTTCATATCAGCGAAGCCTTACAATATAGACAGATAAACACTTGAAATGATCGAGGTTGTCTGATAAAATAACATCGAGTAAAGCTCATGACAGCTGAGGAGATATAAAATCAGTAACTCAATTCGCATAAATGAAGAAATCAAGGCCAAGCAACTACGTGTTGTTGGACAAGATGGTAGCCAATTGGGAATAATGTCGCTAGAAGAAGCGTTGGACATAGCCAGAAAAGCAGGTGTCGACCTTTTAGAGATTGCTCCCGACGCAGATCCGCCAGTCGCCAAAATTATTGACTGGGGAAAATATCAATACCAAAAAATGAAGGAGTTGCAAAGAAATCGCAAAAACTCCAAGCCAGTAGAAGTGAAGCAAATAAGGCTAGGTTTGAAAATAGGTTCTAACGACCTAGACATCAAGCTACGTCGAGTCAGAGACTTTTTGGCTTCAGGACACAAAGTTAAGATTGTTGCCATATTCCGAGGCCGAGAGATGGCGCATCAAGAGCTAGGCTACGAAATGTTGCAAAAGATTATTGAGCAACTAAACGAAATAGCTATAGTCGAACAACAGCCAGTCATGGCTGGTCGAAATCTGAGCATATTATTAAGGAGTAGATAATGCCAAAACTAAAAACGCACAAAGGTACCGCCAAACGAATTAAGGTTACCGGAACAGGCAAACTAACTCGTCGACGAGCTTTTGGTAACCATATGTTGTCAAAAAAGAGCAAAAGTCGTAAACGAGTTATTAATTCTGTTGCTAGCATTAGCGGCGCTGCGGCTAAGAATATTAAACGAACAATGAAAGTTTAGAGGAAAATATTATGAGAGTAAAAAAAGGTGTAACCGCAAGCCAAAAGCACAAAAAAATGATTAAACTAGCTAAAGGCATGCAACATGGCCGAACTAGATCCTTTAGGTTAGCTAAGCAAGCTATCATTAAATCTTTGAGCTATTCCTACCGTGATAGACGTAATAAAAAACGCGATTTACGAAAACTGTGGATTACTCGAATAAATGCTAGTGCAAAAATAAACGGAATGAGTTATAATCAATTTGTAGCAAGCTTGAAGGCACATAACGTCCAACTAGACCGCAAGGTATTAGCGGAAGTAGCCGTAAATCATCCCCAAGCTTTTGCTAATATAATCAATTCAATTAGATAACCTATCCGTAAAGTTAAAAGTATTTCTCATAGCAAAAAGAGCCGCCTCAAGCGACTCTTTTTGTGTACAGTCCATCGATAAGCCGGGTTCTGTTCTGCCTAAAAGACAGTGGCGATTATCTATCTAGCCTAGTAGTTGCCTACTAGATCAAGCGATAAGTGGTCACAATGTGAAGCGAGCAACTATAATTGTAACCTTCTTGCAGTTAACAGGGTTTACCATCGCATTGCGTCACCACAATACGCTGTGAGCTCTTACCTCACTCTTTTCACCTTTTCCCCGAAGGGTAGTTTTGTTTCTGTGGCACTTTCCCTAGAGTCACCTCTGGTCGCCGTTAGCGACTGTTATTGCTCTATACTGCCCGGACTTTCCTCCCCTCACCACTTCTTTCGATTATTTCAAAAGACATAAATTCCATATTAGTCAAAAAAAGTGGTGAGGGGTAATCGCCTAATGGACTGCCGAAGTTATTATAACATTTTTTAAACAATTACAAAAATCCCACGAGTCATTATTGGCGTCAGATATTCCCCGTCTTGACGACAAGGTGGGTGCTCGCAACCTACATCCACAGAGGTAGACATTTAAAGCTCCCTATCTTATGATGTTTAGGAAAATCATAAACACCTAAATCCTCGTGGGACATATACTATTATAAATTATTTTACGCTCAAAAAACACCCCCAAACAAAACTACAAACCAGTTTACAACCGCTCCTATAAGCCTAATAACGAACGAGTTGGCTAGAATTAATATCGCAAACAAAATCCAAATGCTAAAACTCTCTATTTTCTTCATAAAATCACGAACGAAATCTGGAGCAAAAGCATATAACACTCTCGACCCATCGAGAGGAGGAAGAGGTATAAGATTAAAAACAAAAAAACCTAAATTTACATAAACTAAACTAGCAAAGACTTGGTTTACAATTTCATTTTCTGGCATAGTAAAAGACCATAGACCAAAAGAGACAAAAGCAATTAAAAAATTAATTATCGGGCCTGATATGGCTACCAGTGCCACCCCCCATTCTTCATTTTTGATATTATTAGGATTAAACAATACCGGTTTTGCCCCACCAAAAACAGGAGCGCCAACAAGAGCTAATGATATAGGTAGTATAACCGTCAAAAATGGGTCTACGTGTTTTATCGGATTCAAAGTTAATCTACCCATTTTTTTAGCGGTATCGTCACCTAGAATATAGGCTACATAACCATGTGCTAGTTCATGAATCACCATAGAAAATAAAACCACCACTAAAACAATCGCAAGATAAACAATATCTACATTCATTGAACTATTATAATATATTTTGTTGAATTTAAGATAAAAACATTGACATAATCTTAAACACCCCTTATAATACTACGGATATGACAGCAAGATGCGAATTAACCGGTAAAGGTAAACAATTTGGACACAACGTGAGCTTTTCTTTGCGTCGCACAAATAGAGTTTTTAAACCAAATCTTCAGAAAAAAACTTTTACTATTGACGGCCACAAAGTTACAATGACCCTCAGTGCTCAAGCTATCCGAACCCTCAAGAAAAAAGGTATTTTATAACCTAGCTTTAAATTTAGCTTCTCTCAAGTTTGATAATTTTAGTTTGATCAGACTCAAGAGGAACTTGTTTGATTTTGAGCTTATTTGTAGTTTCGGCTACTTCTAAACCCATTTCTTTCACAAACAGTTCGATATCATCTTGGGGGACCTCATAATTTAATCCTTTATCGGCATAGTGAACAGGGATAATAATTTTTGGTGCAATATCACGAACTAGTTTTGCTGCATCAACGGCATCTATTGTATAGCCATTACCACCAACTGGAACTATTAAAACATCAAGCACCCCTAAGCTATCCAGTTGCTCCTCTGATAAACCTTCATCAATATTACCAAGTAAACCTATCCTTATATTATCAGCCTCGATACGATAAATTATCGACTGCAAGCCCTGTCTTTCGTCATCGATACGACGACGGGCAGCTATACCTTTTATGTCGAAGTCTTCTAATCCATACTCACCAGGACTATGAATTACTAGCTCGGTTTCTACGTCTTTTACAGCGAATCGCTCTTCTGTGATTAGTTCAACCGCATTATTTACGGGTAAATCTTTAAGTCCAACTATAGACAGCTTGGGATCGGTTATTAATTTAATTTTCTTAGTCGTTAAGATTACTGAGTTTGCTCCTTTGTATTCAATTTCAACCATCGTGATTTACCTATTCTCCTTTTTACTATTTAAAATATTGTCTTTATCAACCATTACTTCGTGCTTATCATTTAAAATATCAGTAATAAATTTGTCACGTATACTGAGGCGATAATAAAAATCGTCATAAGGTAGTACTGTATAATTTAACTCTTTACCCTTTATTCTCTCTATCTCTTTTATAGCTAGTTTAAGCTTTGATGATTCAATATTACCCACGAACAACATATCTATAGACGAAGATGAACCTTCAATTAAAAAACCGGAAAATATTATTATTCTCGCTCCCGAAAGTCGACTCAATGCATTCGTATATTTTTCGTTCATTGAATTATCTTTTTCTGGAGTCTCCTGTTCTACTGCATCTTCAGAGGCTTGTTTATCACTAAAAATCAGTTTCAAAGGAGCATAATATTCATATTTAATATTTACTTCATAATAAAGTCTATTATCGACACTGTTACTCTGTATCACACCAACCTCTAGCATATTAGACAACTCCCTACGAACAGAGTTTATTTGCTCACCTATAATACGCGTTATTTCACGAACATAAAAAGCTTTACCTGGGTTGCTATAAAACAAATGTAACAGCTTTATACGAGTCTTTGAACCAAATAATTTATCAATCATCCAATACTCCGAATAACTTTGTTTACCTTATAATAACACGATTAATTTTTTATAGCGAGTCGTTTAAGTAAATATTTTCTGGCTTCAGTAAGACTTAGCCATTGAATAAATTTATTTCGTTTCAACCAAGTTAATTGTCTTTTAGCTAATCGCCAATCCAGAGTAATAAATGTATTTTTTACATCATCAAAATTTATTTCATTATTTAAATACTTTAAGATCAAGGGGTAAGCGTTAGCTTTCATAGCTTCGTTTTCACTTCCATATTTATCTAACAGCTCTTTTGTTTCTTCTATTAGTTTATAGCCAACTATTTCTCCGGCTCTAAGCTCTATTCTTCGTCTTAGTTCGTCTTTTGGCATTGTAATTCCTACAATTATAGTATTTTCTAAAGGTCTTAAACGCCGACTATTTTTATTATCTTTTACCTCTATAGACCTAATTAAATATCGCTTATTTTTTTGGTTTTCAGGTAACTTTATGTTGTTTTTCTTACAATAATCTATTAATTCCTTTGTAGATAACTGTTGTAATTTTTTCCTTAATTTATCGTCCGCAACTGGACCAAAACTGAAATCAAAAATTACTGAGTCAATATATAATCCAGTTCCTCCTACTAAAAAAGGAGTTTTTCCTCGTTGCCTTATATCTTTAATTTTTTCTACTGCATAATTTTTAAAATCTGCTACCGAAAAATAATCTCCAGGACTAACAATATCTATTCCCCAATGAGGTACTCTAGAAAGCATCTCTGTTGTAGGCTTGGCAGTGCCTATATCCATGTTTCTATAGACTGTTCTTGAATCTGCGCATATTATCTCGCCATCACACAATTCAGCTATTTCAACAGCTAGGTCACTTTTACCACTAGCAGTTGGTCCAGTTATAACTACTAACGGATTATTTTTTATATGCCCCGCCATCGCCGAGCCTCAAAATTATCAACAATAAAGTTAGTACACGTAATCCCATCGGCCAACAAAAGCTGTTCCTGAACTTCTCTGCCGCCAGGAAAGCCAGAAGCTAATCCACCGAAACGATTAACAAGTCTATGCCAAGGCAGTTTTTCATCTCCATAATGCGCAATTCCGCCAACGATTCTAGCTTCTACCGGATGCCCAGCCATAACAGCCAAATCACCATAGGTTGTAATTTTTTCGGAAGGCAGTTGCGCCATTAGTTGGTATATTTTTTGTCTAAAATTACTATCGACCATAATTAAAGTCGTTTCAAATAATTAGAAAGATGCTCTAGCTCAACCTTCTCTTCTTTCCCTTCGATTCGAACACTAACTTCGCGAGCCTCTTTGTCTTTTGGACCAACAATTAACTTTACTGGTATTTTTTGAGCTACGGCTTCTCTTATTTTTTTACCAATCGATTCGTTTCGACTATCTATAGTATAGCGAATTTCATTATACTTTATCGGCTCCATTAGAACCGTAGACTTAAGTTTTTCTTCTAATTCTTTCACGTAATCTTCGACTTTATCGTTAACTGTCAATATTCGTACTTGTTCTGGAGCTAACCAAATAGGAAAGGCTCCATTATAGTGCTCGATGAGCAAACCGATAAACCTTTCCATAGAGCCAAACAAAGCTCTGTGAAGCATATAAGGCCTCTCGTCTTTACTCTCTTCGTTTACGAAAGACATGTTAAAACGCTCTGGAAGATTAAAATCAAACTGTAAGGTCGAACATTGCCATTCGCGTCCGATAACATCGTTGATTTTAAAATCTAGCTTTGGACCATAAAACGCAGCCTCTCCTAGTTCCTCTATGTAGTCGAGGTCTTTTTCAACAGTAACCTCTCGAAGCACTTTTTCAGTAAATTCCCAGCCAGCATCGTCTCCCGCATACTTTTCTTTGTTATTTGGATCCCTCAAAGAAAGGTAAACTTTTACTGATTTTTTGTCAAAACCAAAGGCATTGTATATATCTAAAATAAAATCAATGACTCTTTTTAACTCGCTCTTCACCTGGTCTTTTCGACACACAATGTGAGCATCATCCTGAGTAAAACCTCTTACTCTTGTTAGACCGGAAAGCTCACCTGTTTTTTCAAAACGATAAACATCACCCATCTCAGCCCATCTTATTGGCAAATCACGGTATGAGTGTTGTTTGTTTTTGTATATTTGTACATGAAAAGGACAGTTCATAGGTTTTAGAAGGTATTGGTCTGAATTCTCAACGACCTTTGACTCTTGAGAATCTTCTAAGCTTTGACCAACCTCTAAGGGAGGGTACATACTGCCACTATAAAAACCCCAATGTCCCGATTTTTCCCATAACTTTCTGCTACCAATATGAGGAGTTCTAACTAGTTCGTATCCATTATTGAGATGGGCACGATACCAATAGCTTTCAATTAACAGCCACAATAAAGCTCCTTTTGGATGCCATAAAACTAAACCATTACCGACTTCTTCATCTATATGATATAGATCTAATTCTTGGTTTAATTTACGATGATCACGCAACTTCGCTTGTTCTAATCCTTTTAGATAGCCATCTAGTTCTTGTTGCGACTCAAACATAATTCCATATAACCGTTGCATCTGGGGGTTGGTCTCCTTGCCGCGCCAATAAGCTCCGGCAACTTTAGTTAACCTGAAAACACCCTTTATATTTCCTGAATTATTTACATGAGGACCTCGACATAAATCCATAAAATCCCCTATTCTATAGAAAGTTACATCTGATATGTTTGCTTTTTCCTCGGTAACAAACTCTAGGTCTTGTACGTCTATCTCTTTAGTGACAGTAGTACCAAAATGTTTTAGGTCATTCAAGAGCTCTTCTTTATAAGGCTGTTTACTATCCTTAGCCCACTTAATGGCCTCATCTACAGACATTTCAATCTTTTCAAAGGGAACATTAGACTCTATAATACTGTTGATTTCTTTTTCAATTTTTTCAAAATCATCCTTTGATATCTGTTCATCTCCTAGGTCTATATCATAATAAAAGCCGTCATCTATAGCCGGCCCTACTCCAAATTTAGCGTCTGGCCATAATTTTTTTACAGCGGCTGCAGTAATATGGGACAAACTGTGACGCATTTGTATTATTTTTTTTTCTTTTTCCATGCAATACATAATATCACACCCCTTGCTTCATTGCCACCTCTCTGTTATTCTATATATTAATAAGGGTCCTTAGCTCATTTGGCTAGAGCGCTACATTGACGTTGTAGAGGTGAGAGGTTCGAATCCTCTAGGACCCACCAATTCACCCACAACCGATGGAATTTTTCCACCGGTATTTTTATTATTTTTTTCAACTTATATATCACTATATGCATATTCATAGATAGCTTGTTCTATTGACAAAAATACTATTTTGTGATATGATGTTGATATGGATGTAAATTCACAAATTGACCTCAAGAATACTCCGTCTCAATTAGAGAATTTCAAGTTAGGTTTTGAGTATGACAAAACCTTAAACGAAATTCGATATGAAGTACGTAACAGGTCAATAAAATAGGTTTAAGAACATTTAACCGACTCCCCCGAGGTAACTAGGGGGAGTTTTTATTTCCGCACCGCCTTATCAGTAACGTCAAAACGTTCGAGATATTTACCAAAAAACAATCTTCCTTGAGACTGTAAAGCCGCGAAAGAATTATAAAAAATTGCGATTATAGGCATCATTGCCCACTGAAGAACCAGCCATACATTACGGGTCTTTTTATAACGCTCTGGTCTTGGCGGTAATAATTTAAAAGAACAAAAAACCGTAATTAATATTCCTATCATTGCTATTGTTTGAATATAACCTATAGTCTCTGGTAATTGGTTAGCAACAACGCTATATTTTGCACCACTACCATTTATAAGAAGTGGTATCCAACCTCCGATAGCCACGAGTACCGACACCGCCGCTAAAGTAACGTGTCCGTCAACCAAATTTATAAACATCAGCAGAGTTCGCCAGAACGGCACCTCGCGCTTACGAGTAAACAACCTGACGCCCACATAAGGCACATCCGAAGCACCATAATCCCAACGTTTTAATTGTTTGAACTGAGCCTTAAGCGTTTTAATATAAGTGTCAGATAATACTGCGTCTTGGTATATCGGCACATATATCGGTATAACTCCATACTTTCCTTTGAAAAAGAAATAACTTCGCCAATATTGATGTCCGTCCTCTACTACGGTTCGCGTACTCCAAAAATTCATATCTTTTAGCGCCTTCATCGGCTGGGAATGGGAGGCAAAATTACGTAGAGTATGAGGCCTAAGTGAGCTAATAATATTCCAAAAAGAGTTACCTGTTGCTATAACTCTCATCGGTGCTGGCGCATCCCATATATTACTAGTGAACAGGCAAATAGGTTGATAAGATAAGTTTTGGCGATCACGATTCACAATAAATTCGTACGTAAGGTAATCAAAGTATGTTTTGTGTGGCTTATTATCGCTATCTAGAGTGGTAACTATGACATTTCGAGGATCAATCTTGCGCTTTTGAAGCCATTTCTGTAAAAATTTACCCGCATAAGTTATATTACCTCCCTTACCTTGAACCTCGTTTGGTATATCGGCTGGATGTTCAACCAACTGAAACGAGAAAAACTCCTTAGAAAAGCGCTTTTGAAGCTTTAAGGCGGTCTTTTTCATAGCTTCTCCGCCACGCGCTTCGTAAGCCAAAATTAGTATTATTCTATCTTTGTCATAAGAGGTGTTTATTACTGTCTGAATAGTAGGCGCTATAACATCAAAAGACTCATTGTAGGCAGCTATTACGACGGCGTTGTATATTTGAGAAGGAAGAGGAAATTCATCTTTCGAGTCTTCTTTCGCCAACATTGATAAGTTATGAATATGTCTTGATAACTTAAATTCATCATCATCAGATATTACTTTTGTTTGGTAATTTAAATAAGCTTCTTTCGGAGTCTCTAATTCTAACAAACGTTGATGCCAATTAACTTTTTGAGCTTTATCTAGAACACGACGACCCTGCACTGTACGATAAGCCATACCAACAGCTTTAACTAATAATGACACTACTATCAAAAACAAATAAATAGCCGCAATGGTAGTATTAACAATAGATAAAACAACCATCAAAGCAAGCATGCCATAACTAATCATAGCTGGTAACATTTCAAGTAAGCGATATTTAAATTTTCTCTTACCTAAAGGAATTTCTATATCTGTTTTCATTATTAACTAGCCTATAGGTTTAATGATTTTTTCAAAGAAAATTAGATCAAGTAATATCATACCTAGAGCTAGATAGACAAAGACTAATGCTAAAGAACGATTTTCCTCAGTGAGTAGAATTTTGATAGCAATAATAATATGCAATATACAAACAATTATTGGATACAATAAAAAGACAAATAGATAAAACCATTGTTCTGTATAAAGATGAGAAATTCCAAAAGCTGAATAATGAGCTACTTGTTGAAGATTACTTGGTTGAATAGAAAATACCACTATCAGACAGACTATGATAGTAATTAATATTAATCCACAAATAGACGCAAACAAGCGCCTCTCGGCTAAAAGCTTTTTAAATGATTCTTGAAAAAGTTTTTTCATAAATTTTAAATAATGGAGCCGCTGTCCGGAGTCGAACCGGAGACCTACGCTTTACGAAAGCGCCGCTCTACCAGCTGAGCTACAGCGG
>CAYXMZ010000005.1:15078-24484 GCA_964466345.1 uncultured Saccharimonas sp. (SeqCode) | reverse complement strand
ACAGCCGAAGGACTTCGTGTACAAGCTGAACTAAACCGACAGACCAACACTTCCACAGCCATATCCAACGCTGAACAAGCGACAGAAGATGCGAATGATGCTGCGTTATTAGCGAACGAAAAGGCAGATTTGGCGAACGAAAAGGCGTTATTAGCAAACGAAAAAGCAGGATTGGCAGCCACAGCTACGACACAAGCCAATGCAGCGAGGGATGGTGCAAACAGTGCAGCACAGGCAGCTAATTCAGCAGCCACGAATATAAGTCCTGCGGTAATCAACAATGAGCAGGTGCAAGCCGAAACTTACAACGTTTTGAATGCCAGAATTTCAGCCTTAGAATCATTGATAGCAAATGGGATATTCACATACTTACAAGCCGACACACTGATAGGGGTTAATTCGATGCTTTATAAAGGAGCAGAGTTTTTTCTTTACGGCACAGCGGCACCCAACTTCGCACCTGATTTTATTGGGCAATTTTACATCAACACCACAGCAGGCACAACCTACCAAGCAAAAGGCATTAGAAGTGCAGCCGACTGGAAACAAACAAGTAACTAATTATGAAGTACCTAAATAAATACGATAATACGGCAGCTTATACAGCTGATACCAACAGACCTACCAATGAAACAACAGTAAGTTTGATAACCGATGGCACGGGAGTGAAATTTGATGGAAAAAACGTGCTGGTGGAAAAAGCAGGTGCGGAAGTGGGTGATATACTCGTATTCGACAAAACGACATCCACCAAGAAGTTCGTAAAAGCAACAACGCTGGATGTGGCTACCTTACCTGCATCGCTGGTAACTATCGGAGTGGTTTATAATCGGACAAATAGTCAGGTTTACATTGTAGCAAAAACGAATGAAGGTAATCAACGATGGGCGCAGGGTTATAAAGTCAAACTTGCAGGATTTGATTTGGTGAATGGCGGAACGTTTACCATTACGGTCAATGCGACCACAACAGCCGATGTAGTCTATCCCGCAGGAACAACGCTGGAAGCCATTGTTACGCTAATCAGTACGGCAATAAATGCCGGAGCTGCAAATACAGAATTAAATAACTGGACGGTAGCAGCAGGAGCTGACTACATTACTTTAGAGCATAACCGTCACACCCCTGTAATTACGATAGTGACTGTAACTGATTCGGCTTTGAAAGTAACGGCAGCAGCACTTACTACAATTGATTATCAAAAAACACTAACAGGATTATTACCCGCTTACATTGCCACAACCCGGGTGGATGGAAGCGTAACAACATTTGCTGGAGTAAATTACGAGAAATTCCGGTCGTACTATTATGTCAACGGGACAACAGATATCAATCAGGCGGTTGGCGTTGGTAATCCGGTTAAATATGCTGTGTATAATTCAACCGACAATCCGATATTAATTGGATTTTACGGAGCAGGCGAAGATGGTTACACCAAGTATATTGCGGCTAAAATGGCAAAGATGCCTTACGGCAAGAACGCAAATCAGGACTTTGACGGGAAAATCAATACAGATAAACTTGCGGCAGTAACATTTGTAGATGCAGATGGTACGACGCAACCCGCATTTCCGGCTGCATATAAGGCTAAAAACACAGCTGTAGGTACGGTGGCAGGTTTTAACACAGGATTGGAATCCGGCTCGTGGTGGATGCCTGCTTTTAGAGAACTATTCGAGTTGGTGCGTGACAGGAAAGAGGATGCATCCGACCAACTGAACAAGTCTTTAGCTGCAATAGGCGGACACATTATACTCCCAACGCACTACCTGTGGGCATCCACCGAGTACAGCTCCTACTACGCTTGGTACTACTACGGCTACCTCGGCGGCATCTCCATCAACACCAAGAGCGGCAGTCTCAGTTCAAGGGCAGTCACCGCTTTTTAATTTACTTCAAATTTTTAATGAAATGGAAATAATAAACATCAAACACCAGCAGATTCACGAGCTGAAAGCGTATTTGACTTCTACCGATTATATAGTTACGAAAGCGTTTGAGGCAGGATATGTAATTGATGAAGCCACATTGCAAGGCAGGGAAAATGCACGGCAACAAATCAGAGCATTGGAAGTTGAAATTGCCGAAATGGAAAAGCAAATCAGCAACCTGCAAGAGGGCGAAGAATATACACCAGAAGTACTGACATCGGAAACGATTATAGAAGCGGACAAAGTTACGGTGAATTACTTCAAAGACGGAGTATTAGTTAAAACCGAAATAAACTACAAGGCAACACCTATAATTGAACGAATGTCCAACATTGAGGAGGTGACAGAAGAAGTAATCACAATCTTAAACGATAAAGGAATAGCATTATGAGTAAATTAGAAGAATTTATGACAAAGAACGGCAAGCCGTTGAAACCTAAAAAAGAGCCAAAAGACAGCACGAAATTAAGTGCAAAGGAATTGGCAGATTTGACGAAACAAATGTTAAAAGATTTTGGATATATCGTATGAAAGGACTAATTCTACTTATAATCGCTTGGATATTAATCCTACCTGCCACGCTTGTAAACGTTATTCTCGTGGCAAGCAAAGCAAAACATCGGGGTTGGTTTTATTGGTTGAGCGGATATTTCCAACGCACAGCACGAAATATTGATGTGTTCGGTGCAGATGAATTAACCACACTTTGGAACACAATCCTCGTAAAAAAGAACGGCACACAATTCAAAGGTGATGGTCGTACCATTTCATTTTACTTAGGTGCGAATCAGCTTGATAACACGCTGACTTGGTTTGGAAAGTCTATTGCTTGGATTTGTGACACATTAGATAAACATCATTGTTATCACGCATACTTAAAAGAATTATAAATATGTTAATCAATTACTTAATGGACAATCTGCTACCCGTTGCAATAGCTATTGGTGGTGGTATTGCTTGGATTCTCGACAAACAGAAACGCAAAGCGGAACTCGAAAGCGTTAAAATCAGTAATGAACAGAGCAAAGCACTCAACAAACAGAACGAAGCTGGCGCATTGGCAGGGATGCAAGAGGAGTACGCCAAGTTTGTAGAGGTAGTACGAGGGGAAATTGCCGAACTTCGCGAGGAGAATGCAGCGCTTAAAAACAGAGTGAAAGACCTTGAAAAAGAGTTGAAAGTGTCTGCTGACGAACGCACACTACTTTCCGAGCAGTTGGGAGAATTTAAGGTGCAAGCTGAAAAGGATGCTAAATTAATCCGGGAATTGAACACGAAAATTCAAAATTACGAAAAGGAAATGAAAGTTTTCAGAAAGGAGCGAAAATGATAGTACTTTTAGAAATATTAAAGATAACGGGGAGAGTATTGGATAATAAAATAAAAACTAATGGTTATTGACTGGGGAACACTATTAACTTCATTAATTAGTACAATTATTTTAGGGGGTGGAACTATTTTTACCTTCTTCCTATTTCTAAAACAAAAAAAGAAAAAAGAAGATAGTGATGTAATTGATAAAGATGCTTCTGCTGCTGCTAATATGTTAGATTTTACTGATAAACTACAAGACTTTTCTACTAAAATGGTAATTAACTATCAGGAAGCTTTAGATAAAAAAGAAGAAGTTATATTAGAACATCAAAAAAAGCTAATTGAATTAGAAGTAAAAGTAGAAGAACACTCTAAGAAGATAAAAAATTTAACCATAAATTTGGTTGGAGAGCATAGGAGAAAAAAATATGCTGAAAAATTCATTTGCTTAAATGAAAATTGTGGTATAAGACAGCCAAAAATAGGTACTTTTAAAACTGAAGAAGCGAATGAAAGTAACACTGAATAATTTCATCATAGAATTAATGGTTAATGAAACTGAGTAAAAATTAGTGTAAATAAGATTATGAAAAATATTATAATATTATTATTTGTATTATTATTGTTTAATTCTTGTAAAACTAGAATTCAATATATTCCATTAAATGGAAAACAAATAGAATACAAAGACAGATTACGAGTAGATAGTATATATAATATTGATTCAATATTAATTTACAATAAAAATGATACCGTTTATTTTGAAACAATCAAGATAAGAAATAAATATAGAACAGATACTGTGAGTGTTATCCAAATGGATAGCATTCCGTATCCTGTTGAAGTGGTTAAATATGTAAATCAATTAACCTCTTGGCAGAAACTAAGGCTTAATGCCCTTAATGTAATTATGGGATTCTTAGCACTGCTTATAGGGTATAAATTAATAAGAATAAAATGAAACTGAGTAAAAATTTTACTTTAGATGAAATGATACAAACCTCTACAGGCATACCTAATATTCCAACAGATAAAGAAATAGAGAATATAAAGATGCTTGTAGAGAATGTATTACAACCTCTTAGAGACCATATGAACAGACCTGTGATAGTAAATAGCGGTTTTAGAAATAAAGAAGTGAATAAAGCTGTAGGAGGGTCTAAAACTAGTGGACATATGTTAGGTACATCAGCTGATATTACAATGGGCAGTAAGACATTAAATAGATTAATATATAATTATATAAGAGATAATTGTGAGTTTAGGCAGTTAATAAATGAATACGACTATTCTTGGATACACGTAGAGTACCGAAAAGGAGACAATAAAAAGCAGGAGCTTACAATTGGATAGCACTCTCAACCGCCCATTCATAAATATTTAATATTATGTGCTTAAAAATCAATATTAATATATCCCCATTGGCTGTGAAGTTAGTAGGGATTTTTTGTATTTAATATAGTTAAAACATCATTTGCTATTAATAATTGTAATTTTCATATTTTCTTTTATTTATAATATATCTGGTAACTGTCTAAGAATTATATTTAAAGTTTGTCATCGTTTATACTTTTATGTCATTTTTTATTATTATCTTTGTATTAACAAAATAAAAAACGGGTATAGTGTAATTGGCAACACGCTTGACTTCAACTCAAGAATTGGGGAATCGTACTCTTCTACCCGTGCTTAATTAACTATTTTAGCTGAAAATAACAAGTATAATAAAAAGAGATATATCAGAAAATTATTTTTAAAAATAATTAAATATTGATTAAACCTTTTTAGATTTGGTTAGTCTAATATATAGTATAAAAACAAAACAGTAACTATACGTTTATATTCGTGCTACAATTATCATTTATTTACAAGATGAATATTAATTAGGAGGTTGACGACACCTCCTAATTTTTGAAATAAAATGGAACAAAAAAATTCAGACTACCCCTTATGAAAGGATTTTTTGTACCAAATAGTTTACTAAAGCAAAATAGAGTTTTAACAAAATAAATAAAAAAATAATATGAAAAAGAAAACAACAGTGATTAAAGGAGAAGGTAAGAGATATCTTGGAGAATTACCAGAATTTAAAGAAGGATTACCATTTGGGATAATAAATAAAAGATTAACTGATGTTGGAGGTACATTTGTAGCTATGAATTGTTCTGCCAATTATATAGCAGTTGTACCATTTAGAGATTTAGCTACTTCAATAGAGAGTGATGCTAATAATAAGTATGAGGTATTTAAATTATATGGTGGAGTAACCAAAACATCGTTCAGAGAGTACATAGAGAGAGCAGAAGTTAAGAAAATAGCTGTTACTTATGATTCTCTAAAGAAATTAATTATTTGGTTAAGAAGCACTGGAGAGAGTTTAGATGATTATAAGGTATTAGTAGATGAATATCATTTAATCCTTGAAGATTTAGATTTTAGAGATGAAGCTATAAATAATGTATTAGAATTAGTTACTGAGTTTCCTCACTATTCATTCTTATCAGCTACTCCAATTAATACAGACTTTGAATTTGATTTCTTTAAAGACTTACCACATTATGATTTAGATTGGGGCAGAACACAGAAGATTTCTCCTTTAAAGATTAAAACACCTAATGTATATAAAGCCACAGTAGCTCTTATAAATAACTTTAAAGAAGGATTAGAGTTAGATACAATACACGGTGCTGTAGAGCAGGTTGAGGAATTACATATATTTATTAATTCTGTTAAGGGTATTGCTCAAATCTGTCAGAGTGCAGGATTAGAGGATGATGAAATAAGAATTGTATGTGCTGATAGAATTAGAAACAATATGATACTAGATAAATATACTGTAGGAAGTATTAGTGATGAGAATGCTAAGATTAACTTTTATACAAAGAAAGGCTTTCAAGGATGCAATGTATTTAGTAATAATGCACTTGTAGTGGTTGTAAGCGATGCTAAAACAGAACATACTCTTGTAGATATAGAGACTACCTTAGTACAGATAGTTGGTAGAATCAGAGTAAACAAGGAGTTTGAGAATGTATTTAGACATAAGATATATCACATATTCTCTACTAATAAAAGGATTATGACTGATGAAGAGTTTAATACATTCATAGAGACCAAGAGAGAAGAGAGTGAGATAATATTTAATGATTTAATGAGTAGAGATATTGATGTAAGAGCTTTATTTATTCAGAGAATGAATTTTGAATCAGATTTTATCTCCATTAATGGTGGTGATATATACTTTAATGAAAGAAAAGGACAGCTATTTAGATACAAACATAACCTAAAGAAATCTTATAAAGATGGTTTAACTGTTAGACAAGCATACAACTCCTCAGATAAGTTTATAGATATTAAACAAGTATACTCTAAGTTTGATGATATAGTACTTACAAAGATTGTAGATGTAAAACTAGAAGACTTGTATCAGATGTTCTTAGAAGCAGAGGATAAAGAAGTTTATGAGCTTGAATATCCTGAGTTTTTTGAGTATGAGCAGTATTTAACCGTACAAGAAATGAATACAGCTAGATGGAATAAGAAGAAGATTGACAAGCTGCTATTTGACAAGAAGCTACTTAGAATAGCACACAAAGGAGTATATGATTTAATTCCTGATGGTTTTGTATCATCTGCAGATATTAAACAGTTATACACAAGAGTATTTACAGAGCTTAAAATGACTTTTAAAGCAAAAGGCACACTTATAGAAGATAATAAATTTATGTCTGTTAAGTCAGCGAGTAGCAGAATAGATGGAAAGAAAGTTAGAGGATATGAAATAGATAAAATGTTATTCAGATTTGCTTAAGAATTACAAATTCAAAGCCACTACTAAGTTAATAAATGAAAAATATTGACAAATATTGATAAATATAGAAAATTTTAAATACATAGATGACATATTAATAACAAAATAATTAAAAATAAAAATGATGAAAACAGAGAATGATGCGGTAACAAAATGGAGAGAGGGCGTAATAGAAGAAGGCAATAAAATTATTAATGGTGTTACTAACTTAGAAGTATTAAAAGCCTTAGATGCAAATTATATTCGTAGTAAACATTTAGAAATAAAAGATGATAAGCTACAGATAATGGATAAAGTATTCACTACCGATAAAATACTTAAATAATAATTAAATAATTGGCATAGAGCTATCAGAATACTATGTTTAAGAAATGTCACTATTTATGCATTTTATGTCAATTATTTTTATTAACTTTACAATATTAAATAAGAGAATGCAAATTAAGGAATATGATTATGATAGAAAAATTTAAACAAATCAGAGCAGAGCTTAACCCAGAAAATAAAGAGTGGTTAACAAAAACAGAGATTAAGAAAAGGTTACAGATAGCGTATGACAAAGTAGGAATTTTAAAAATTGCTAATGCATCAGATATACAGATATTCTTTGATTCTGTAGAAAAACAAAGACGTGTAGAAGGAAAACAAACTAATGGTTACTTATTAATAACTAAATAAAAAATAAAATAAAATGATAGCAGAACAATTAATAATATCACTTATAATGATATGAGTAGCAGGAATTGCATTGGGAGCAGCATTAGGAGCAGCAATAGTAGCAAGAATAACAATTAAGCTATTGGGTAAAAACAAAAATAATAAGAAATACGTGGAGTAGTGTTTAAAGAAACAAGACAATTATTTAAGAAGATAGATAGAACAAGTAGAGACCCACAATGGGTTCAGTTATTACAACTTATAGATGAGAAAATATTAGAAATAGAACAAATAGAACAACGACAATAATGGAGAAATTTAAACAGGATTTAGAAGTAGGACAGAGAGCTGAGGAAGAGGTAGCTACTATCTTAGAAAATAGAGGTTGATGTATTACATACAATACCTCAGAAGATTTAAAGACTTTAAGAGGTTGAGATTTACAAGGAACCAAAGGTACTGAATCTATATATATAGAGGTTAAGAATGACTTAAAAGCAAGTGTAACAGGTAATGTAGCTATAGAAGTTCGGTGTGTAGAACATTCTTTATCTAATATTTGAGTTTATAAGATAAATAATGAGTTTTGAGCAGTTTACTTAGCGTGATTAAGAAACGAGATTACCACAGATGGGAGATATGTAATTGGTGGAGATAATAATAATTCATTTATGAAGCTAGTTCCTGTAGACATATTTAAAAATAATGCAAGAAAATTATAGAAATAATAGCTTATGATAACATTAGAAAGATACGGATGATATGTAGCTGAATATCCAAATGGAAACATCTTATTCAAGTTCAACTATTATAAAGATAAAGATTATATAATACCTTTTAGATGGAAAACTATGTCAGGAAGAGACTTTATAGTTACAGGAATATTAAACTATGGAATACATACAACTGCTAAGATAAGAAAACCTACAGATGATGAACTAACAAATAATAAACTATTTATAGAATGAAACAATTAATAACACTACTAATGATATTCTTTGCAGTATCTTGTAATGAAGTAGATGATATATCCTTAAATGGACAGGCATATTCACAGCATTACCCAATAGAAAATTGTGCTGACCATATGAAATTTAATAAAAATACTGTAACAATTACTTATTCTGATTGTAGATTATATAAAGGTTATTGGAATATTACATCCTATGAATTTACTTACAATTATACTTATAAAAATGGTAGACTAATAATAGATGGTGAAAAAGTATTATCAACATCTATTGGATATGGAAAACCCGATAAAATTATTATTAAACGAGATAATGAGGTAGGATATATAGAATTTCACAGTATAAATTAAAAATAAAAATAATGAGTGCATTTACAGAAGCAGAGGATATTGGTAGAGAGAAGTTTAAGGGTTGATTGAAAACTATTAAAGCAACAGATATATATTTTACAGAAGAATATTGTGCAGTAGACTGTTCATTTAAACATAATGATATATCTTATGTTGTAGAGATTAAAGTAAGAGCAGAGAAGTATAAGGATTATACTACACATATGTTAGAGCAGAAAAAGCTTACAGGTATGATAGATTATAAGAATACCAATAGCTTAGATGTAATGTTATATTGTTGCTTCTTTGGAGATTATTTATACATATACAGATTAAATAATAATTATGAAACAGAGACTTGCAGGTTAGCTAGGACATCAGCTATTAATACAG
>CAYXMZ010000005.1:0-14978 GCA_964466345.1 uncultured Saccharimonas sp. (SeqCode) | reverse complement strand
ATAAAAATTAAATATGGAAAGTATAAATAATAAAATAATTAGAGAGTTATTTGAGGAAGGGTGATTAGAGAAACACTGTAGAGCAGCTTGTCCTACTAATAAAGCTTTGGCAGATGACTTAATACAGGAGGTAGCCTTAGTTATTCTTGAGTATAAGGACACAGCTTTATTAGAGAATTTATATGGTAGGAAAGAACACTATAGATTTATAAAGAGAATTATTTGTAATTATTTTAAGAGTACTACTAGCCCATTTTGGTATAAGTATAGAAAACATACTGTAAATCAGGTTGAGATTATAGATGATATGTTACCATCTTACGAGGACGAATATTTAGAATATTAAATATAAAAATATGCAATTAAAGAACACTTGAGAGACCTATGATAAAATAGAAGAACAATATACTGCGATTGATTCTCGGTTATCTGATTCGAGTAAACAATTTATGGCTTACCTAGATACTTTACCAGAAATAAATAAAAAAGTATTTATATTATATACAGAATTAGCTTCTTATCGTAAGGTTGGAGAAGAAATGGGGTTCGGTAAAGATATGGTAGGAAAAATTATAAATAAGATAAAAAAAGACGCTAAGGATAAATTTTATATATAATATTAGAAAGAAACTAAAAATAAGAAATTTATGGAAATATTAAATCTACTAATAATAGTGTGTTCCATTGTATATATATGAGACTATAGTGGTTTCATATTTGATTTGACTAAGTGGATATATAAAAAACTAAATAAAGATAAGCCCTATAGAGGACAGAGTCTCCCTAAACCAATAGGTTGTACATTATGCACAATCTTCTGGTGTGTAGTTACGTACGCACTACTAATAATGAAATGCTCTATAATTCATTCAGTTGGATTAGGAGTAGGGTTTTCAATATTAGCTCCTTACATAGGACTTGTAATGGGATGAGTAATTAATACAGCTAACAAATTAAAGTAATTATGAAAGAAAAAGAAAGAATAAAGAAGGAAGTTAAAACTAAACCAGTTGTTGAGGAGGTACAAGTAGAGGAACCAAAGGTAGAAACTCTATTTGATAAATATCGTAATCATATAGAAACTGCTAAAGAAGGTTATTTAAGAAATATTCAGTACCCCGAAGCAGTAGAAATCTTAAGATACGTACAGGATAAGACTGGGCATAAGTTAGGATTGAATATGAGTTGTGCTAGCTGTCTTCTGAGCCTTGTACAAACATTTGCTAATTTAGAGAAATAATGGCTATAGAACCAGGAAATTTAATTGATGACCAATTCAGCGAAGAGCAGATGAAAGTACTTTGGACATTCATAGACAAAGGTGGTAGAGTAGCTAGCTATGAAAAAGTATTTGGTAAGGGACACAAAAGTCGGTCAGCAATATATACTTGGTTTAGAACTCCACACGTTCAGTTGAAATTAAGAGAATTAGGGGATTCTTTAGCAGTATATGATACAGTATGTGATAAGGTATTATTAAATATAGTTACTGACACAGATGCTAGTAATAGAGATAAAATAGCTGCCATAAAGACTTGGAATGATTTAAGAGATAGAGTACACACTACAATTAAAGTAGAGTCAATGACTCAACTAGATTTAAAAGATGTAAGTACTGAAAACTTAGAGAGTATTGTTGCAGCACTAACAAAACAAAAAAATGATAAATCTACAGGAGATACAGATTAATCAGATATACAAAGAATACTTTACAAGGTCTTTTTATGGCTTTGTAAAGACTCTTTGGTCTGAGGTAGAGCCTAATGAGTATGTAGATAATTGGCACATAAAGAAAGTTTGTGATATGTTAGAAGATAGGTTTAATACATTCCTTTATGAATCATTATCTATTAATAATAAAGCAGCTAAAGAGAGGACTAAGGATTTATTATTTAATCTTCCGCCAGGTTCTACAAAGTCTATGATTATCAGCGTGTTCTTCCCTGCTTGGGTATGGTTTAGAAGACCTAGTACAAGAATTATATGTACTTCTTACTCATACGCAATAGCAGAAGAACTCGCTTCGAAATGCTTAAAACTTATGCAATCAGACACCTATATGAGTGTAACATTATTTAAGATTACAAAGACTGCTTTAGTTAATATGAAGAATAATATGGGAGGACAAAGATTTACTACCTCCACTGGCGGTACTATTACAGGATTACACGGAGATATTATTATAAATGATGACCCAAATAGTCCACAAAGTATATATAGTCCAGTAGCCAGAGAAGAGGCTAAAAGGTTTGTTTCAGAAGTATTACCTTCAAGAAAGATTAATATTAGAACAGGTTATACTATTACTGTACAGCAAAGACTACATAATGATGATGTATCAGGTAATCTTTTAGAAGCTGGTAATCTAATACATTTATCTGTTCCAGCTATTGATGCAGATGGTAAATCATTCTTTGAAGAAAGATTCCCAGTAGAGTTTCTATTATTACAGAAAGAGAGATTAGGTACTGTATCTTATAATGCTCAATACCTTCAGAGAACCCAAGAAGCTAGTGGTGGTATTATTAAAAGAGATTGGTTAATAGAAGATATAACACAACCACCTAAAGGATTAATATATTTTATTGACTCAGCTTATGGAGGTAAGAATGCAGATTATAATGCAATTCTTGGCTGTTATAAAATTGGTAATAAGTTATTCTTACATACATTAGAGATTAATAAATTGGAGTTCCCAGAATTAATTAAGAGATTGGGAGAAATAATAGAACCTAACTCTAAGGTATATATAGAAGGAAAAGCGTCTGGTAAGTCTATTATACAGACACTTAAAGCAGAGTCTGATTTTAATGTATTAGAGAAAAAAGTGGTGGGGGATAAAATGGTAAGAAAGCACGCTATGTCTCCTTTCTTTGAATCAGGCAGAGTGATAATTAATAAAAATATAAAACACAAGGTAGAGCTTATAGAACAATTAATCTTTGATGAAACAAGGTATGATGATATTTTAGATGTTATTATGCACGCAACAGAACAATTGTTAAAAGCTTCTAGCGGTAATTACAATGTATTATAATGAATAAGTTAAGACATATAAAAGACTTTTCAATTAAAGAATTTACGCAGTACCAAGAGATGCTGCAATATGAAGAACCAGATATGATATCAATATTTAATTTATTTGGATTAGATATGATGAGTTTAAGTTATGATGTTTTCCAAAGAAAATGGATGGAAATAGTATCTATGGTATTACCTAGAAATGGAGTAGAAAAACATTATACTATAAATGGTACTCGTTACAAAGTATGTCTAAATCATTTAAAGCTTTCAGCAGGACAGTTTATAGACTTTCAAACTTATATGAGAGATTTTAAACTAGAAGAAGTACTAAGTGTATTTCTTATTCCTCAATATAGAAAATGGGGTAAATGGCATACACATAAATATAATGATGGGTATGATATTATAGAGGTTCAAGAAAATCTTTATAACCATATGAAAATAGGAGATGCACAAGAACTATCTAATTTTTTTTTGAACTCATCAGTAAAATTACTGGGGCTTATGAAGGGATTTTTGGAGAAGAAGCAACTGAAGGAGAGAAAGAAAGCACTCAAGTATCGGGAGGACAATTTGCTTGGTTAAAAGCAGCAGATAATATAGCAGAGGTAGCAAGGATACCTTTAATGGATACCTTTGCTCTCTCAGCTATGGAGTTCTTAAATTTACTTAGTTATATCGTGCACAAAAATAGAGAATTAGAGAAACTATATAAAAAGAAATAATATGGATAAGAATTATATAAAAAAGAAATAATGATGGTATACACACATTTAGAAGAGACATTAACACAGATAGGAGCAGAGATTAGGGAGAAATATAAAGGTAAATTAAAGGCTAATGGAGTATATGCCACAGGTAAATTATATAATTCTGTAGACTTTAAATTAACCGTTAAAGAGGAAGGGGTAGACTTATTCTTTACAGCTCTTGATTACTGGATTAATATAGAGGAAGGTAGGAAGCCTAATTCTAAGATGCCTAATGTAGCGGAAATCAGGAAATGGATGGTTGTTAAAAACATACCAACTAAACCTGGATTAGACTTTGTAATTGCTAGGAGTATAGCAAAGAAAGGTATTAAGCCTCAGCCTTTCTTAAGAGAAACTATAGTAGAATTAAAAAGCTTTATACCGAGTATTAAATTAGCTTTAGAGAAGGACTTGGACAGTTATGTGGAGAATAATATTAAGAATAAAATAAAAGAACAATAATGATTATATTACCAAATAGTGATATACAGTCTGGTAACAACAGAGTATATTTAAATAATAGAGAGCAGAGAACTAATTTGTTCTTTACAAGTGCTAAGAAAGCACAATATTATTTCCTTATGAGAGACGAGGAAGTAATCTCTAATGGAATATTACAAGGTTTTAAGGATAATGGGGTATTCAATTATAGATTTGATTTCCTACATTTTATAAAGATATTTAATCAGAGAGAAATAACTAAGACATCTGTAGACAGTTATGGT
This sequence comes from uncultured Saccharimonas sp. (SeqCode), assembly GCA_964466345.1. Taxonomy (GTDB): domain Bacteria; phylum Patescibacteriota; class Saccharimonadia; order Saccharimonadales; family Saccharimonadaceae; genus UBA1547. The sequence continues at coordinate 10,477 of CAYXMZ010000005.1, read as the reverse complement.
AGCTTTAGCTTTGTTGGAGATAATACCTGTAATTTATATTTATATGTAGGTAATAGTGATATATTATACCAAAATATTACAGCCAATAAATTATTAGTTGAGTCTGATGGGAGAGTGTATTTAAATAAAGCATTTTATAACTATAATAATTTACTTAGAGATTATAATGTATTTGTAACATTCTCAGATACAGCAAGTACTGATTATGATAATGAATTACAATATAGATTAGAAACACAACCACTAGCAGTAAAAGGTAGATATATTCCAATTACAATATATAGAAATAATAGTTTTCAATATGAATTTAAAAACGGAAATCTTTCTGTATATAAATCTCCAATATTAAAGAAAGGTGTTGATAGTACACATCCTGGAGCATACGATGGTTATATACTTACACAATCTGATGGTTATATATGGACCGAGAACCAAGGTAAGATAATATTAGAAAGAGGAATGGACACCACAGAGAGTTCAAAGAATGGTTATATAACATATATGATATATGTACCTAATAATATTACAGAAGTTATATTCAGTGTTACTTATGCAGATGTTATAGATAAAACTGTTAATATAAAATATCCAGTATTAAAAGAATGTTTAGAGCCTTATTATTTCTGGAATCAGAATGGTTCATTTGACAGTATATATTGCTCTGGTGTGATTAATAAAGTTATTGACGTAGAGAAAGAATATATAACATTAAATGGTTCACAAGTTCTTCATAAGATTATATCTATAGAAAAATTTAAACATAATACAGGTTTTAAACTATTACAAGAACAAATGTATTCTTTAATAAATAGTCCATTGGTTTATAAATTAGAGGATAAGATTAGAACCTATAATATAGATTTAGAGAGCTTTGCTGGTTATAATGGTGTAAATATATCTAACAGAAATATAGAGCTTATATTTACTAAGCCTAAAGAAATACGCAGAATTACTAATAGATTACTAAACTTTTTTGATTAATGAAACAATTAATAATAAACGGGGATTTATGCCTTATAAATGATTCACAGTACTTTCCTTTTACTTATAAAATAAGTGATTTAGAGGAGATTAATATAATTAATTTTCCGAGTACTAAGACTGTTGAATTACCTAGAAACTCACAGAATGATGAGATATTTGGTCATATAGCAGAGATTACAAGGATTAATTATGGATATGAAGATAATAAGTCAGGTATATCTTTTAATCAGTTTAAAAAGGCTGAATATACCTTATTAAATAATTCTGAGGTAGTAAGTGAAGGTATTCTTAGGATAGTAAACATTACTAATGATAATTATGAAGTAGAGCTTTATGATAATGCAATTAATTTGTTAGAAGATTTAGAGGATAAATATTTAAATGAATTAGAGATAATCAATCCGCAGACTGGACTTCCTTTAAGTGAGAGAATTAATCATCAAACAATTAAGGAGATGACTACTAAGGATTATGGAGTTAATCCTGTATTTGTAGATTTTGAATCTAAATATACTGGTACTCAAATCTTCGGTAATCAAGAGGGAGTAGGAGGTAAAATATTAGAGCTACCTAGAGAAATGACACCATTACAAATGAAAACCTTTAGTGCAGCTGAAGTACCTCTTACTATACATATTACAAAGCTAATTGATATGGTTGAAGCTAAGGAGCAAGTAGAGTTTTCTCCTGAAGTAAAAGGTTTACTTGCATATATACATATGTTACTAAAGAAACCTGTGAATAACTTATTATCAACAGTTACAAAAATGGAGCCAAGTATTACTACTAAAAATGCTAATGACAAGGATACTTTAGCTTTTCATAATTATAGTTGGTGGGAAGATACAGGGGTTTGGTATAGGATGTTCAATGGAGAATATCAAGTAGAGTATGAATATGATTTTAAAGTGGAGACTACACAAGCTGGAGACGTAATTACTCAATATGATGGTGTTAATTATACAAATAGTAATACAAACACAAATGCTTTATTGGGAATACTTGCAGTAGCTACCTATATAACTCTAACAGATGAAGAGTTCTCTAAGGATATATTCACTAAAATTGAGTTACGTAAAGATAGAAATGCTTTCTATAGTGTTGTAGATGGTAAAAGAATACTTCATTTAAAAGGTACTTTTACAACACCTTTAAGAGTTTATCAGAAGACGAAAACAGGTAGTACAACAAGAGTATATCACTCATTTTCAGGGAGAAGATGAGGTGCAGGTAATAATGTATATAGAGGTAAAGATTTAAACTTCTTCGGGTTTGAGGGTGATAGTGGTAAATTTACAGTTACATCTAAAGTCACTCCAAAGGTTACCCATAAGAATATGGACTTTGTAGAATATGATTTACTGGATTCTAGTAAACTATTACCAAAAATATCTATTAAAGACTTTGTAATAAATATTGCCAAGATATTTAATTTCAATATATCTATACGCAATAAGAAGTTATTTATTGATATTAAGCGGTATTATATGTCCTCTGAGCCATTATTATTAGATGATGAACTAAGTGTAGATGTTAGCAAAGTAAACTTCTCTAGATTAGAAATTAAAAGTGTAACAGCACAATCAGATTTAATTACTCAATATGAAGAGGAACATAATACTTGGGCTTCTAAGATTATAAACACAGGATATTCTATTAAAAAGCAAGAAGAAAATCTAGAACTACCTTATGGTACTCCATATGCTCTTATAGATTATAATTACTTTGCATATGATTTATATGGTTTATATTTAAATGGAGGATATAGTAAATATACTGTAGGATGTATTAAAGGATTAGAGGATGGTTTTACATTAGGTTATTTAGGAATTAATGATGAAACTATGTATGTTACAGATGCAAAATATATAAAGGATGAGTTTGTAATATCCAATAAAAAACTTACTCGCCAGACTGTGAATAATAGTACAGAGTGGGTATTTGCAGAAGGAGAAAATGAAGATGTAACTACTCTAGATAGTTATCACACATTCTTACCATATAGATTTAGAGATGGGAATATAATAGAATCCTTAGAAGTAAATAAACCTCATTATAATTTTGCTAATATTACAGATGCACAATACCCTGATTCAGTTACACTATATGATAGATTCCATAAGAATATGTTAGAGGATAAATATAGTGCTAACACACACGTATTAACAGGTAAAATGTTTATAGATGGTTTAAGTGATACTAGTAAGATTTATAATTACAGAAATAGTAATTATATAATATCTGAACTTATGGAGTATGACCCAACAGAACCTAATATGTACGAGGTTAAATTAATGAGAGTAAATAATGTGGATAACTACATAATACCACCAAAACAAATAATATAATGGCAGAAGAATTAATTTATAAAGTAGGTGTTGAAGGCACTAATGAGCTAGATAAACTAGAGACAAGTGTAGAGAAAGCTGGTAAATCTACGAATAAGACTACAGACTATTTTCAGAAGATGAGGATGGAGCTAAGGGCAGCTAGAGGGGATATGTTGAAGTATGCCGAAGGTACGGAGGAATATAATAAGGCTTTAAATAAAGCGGCAGATATTCAGGGTAGAATGAAAGATACTAATGATAAAGTTAGAGCGTCTACTCAGGACCTAGGAGATACCACTAAGAATGTTACTGGAGCAATGGTAGGATTTGCAAGTGGTTTTCAAGTAGTTCAATCAGCAATGTCTTTATTTGGTATAGAGAATGAGGAAACAGTAAAGACTATATTAAAGCTACAGCAGACTATGTCTATTGTGCAAGGTATGGCTACCTTTGCTAACTCTATAGATAATATACAGGATTTAATAGCAGGTTTTAGAGCTTCCAATCAACAGTTGAATGATGAGCTTAAAACTACCTCAGATGGAATAGAAGGGGTTAGTAAATCCACAAATAAGATGGGAGAATCTATGGGTGGTGCTGTTAAAGAATCAGTTGTATTAAGTTCTAACTTAGCTGGAGCTACAAATGCTGCTGATGAGACATCTAAAGGAATGAATAACTTAATGACTTCCCTTAGTGAGTCTGGAGGATTCTTTGACCGATATAAAGAATCTGTAGCTAAAGCCAATATAGCGATGTTGGAAAATGATTTAGCCATTTTAAAAAGTGGAGAAGATTTTGAATCATTAAATGCTGTAACTAATAGGGTTATTGCAACTAATGGAGGTCACGAGGAATCTATAGAGAGTATTATATCTGCTATGGAGAAGGAGATAGCCTTAAATAAATCCACTATTGAAGGTCTAAATCAGAAAACAGAAGGTTTAGAAAAAACAACGAAAGCTACCGATAATTTAAGTAAGGGTACAAAGGAGTCAGGAAAGGCTTTCAGTTCTTCTGCTAAGACTATTGGTAAATCATTACTTACTATGGGTGCATTCTTAGCGATTATATGGGTAGTTACAGAAGCTATTAGTGCACTTGTTAAATGATTATCAGAAGTACCAGAAAGTGTTAAGATTAAGATAGAACTAGAGGAAGATGTTCAAAACCAACTAGCTAAAGAGCGTTTAGAAGTTAAAAAGTTTGCAAATGACTTGCAACTAATACATAGGAAGGCTAATCAAGAGGGTAAACAAGCTGATAAAGAAAGATTAGAACGTATAAGGGAACGAGGTAGAGAAGAGATGGGTCTTACTGATACTCAATTAGATAATATAGCAACAGTTAAAGATAATTGGATTGAGATGTTTAATGCTTATTTACTTAAAGCTGAATATACTTATAAGAAAGAAGCATTGATGAAGAAAAAGATTGATGCTGAAACTCGTATAGCACTTGAGAAAGCATCAGCAAAGATGAAGTTTAATGAGAAGAGTGAAGATGGAAGAATACCAGGTGGCTGGACTTTTGCAGAGTTAGAAGCACAATCAAAGACATCAGGTGTAACCAAATGAGTCACCGAGACAGCGTTGGTGTGGGGTACGGCTCAACAGGTTGTAGACCATTTAAGAGAAGCCAATAGAATTCAAAACGAAGAAATTGCAACCTTAGATAAAGTTATGAAAGATTTAGATAAAGAGTTAGCTAATGTAGATTTTGGTACTGGGAAGGTAAAAAGAACTAAAGGTACTACTAGCCCTACTAGCACATCACCAGGAAAAGCTCCTTCTCTACAATTAGACAAAAAACCTGATGCTGTTGAGGATGATTTAGAGATTCAGTTTATGAAGGCTCGTAATATCAAAGCGAGGAAACTAACCAACGAAGAGAGGGTAATTTTAGCTGAGAATATACGTCTTAAAGACCAATTCCAAAGCGATAGTGAATTACGATATACTGAGTATCAAATAAGATTAGCACAAGCCAGAGCAAAAGATTTAGAAAATGAAAGAAAGGATTTAGAGAAATCATTAAAGCAAACAGAAGCCAACTATGCAAAGGAATTAGAGAGTGCTAATATAGCTTTAGATGCTAAAACTACACAGCACAATGAAGAATTAGCTAAGCTCAGAGAATATAATCAAGAGAAATTTGATATAGAGGCTCAGGCTGCTAAACTATTAGAAGAAAGACAAGATTTAGATGGTAAGAAGGATGCAAATAGAATAAAGGCTATAGATGACGAAATAGCATCCTTAAATAAATTATATAAAGCTAATAATGATAATATCTCACAATCTAAGAATACTATAGCAGGTTATAAAGAAGAAAAAGCAGCCCTTGAAGAGAAGTTAACGCTATTAGATAATACACCCGAGGAAATAGCTAGAATGAAGGATGCTATAATAGATTTAAATTTAGCTATATCGGACAATTCTAGACTATTAGTAACTTCATTAGCAGAGAATATACAAGCTATGATGGATAATGTTGGTAGATATACTAAAGAGATAGGTGTTATATTTGATGATTTAGAGAGTATGTCTAATGCTCAGATGCAAACAGCAGATAATAGAACGGCTAAAGAGAAGAATAACTTAGAGTTATCACAAGCATATAGAGAAGCTGACAGCGAGCAACAGCAACAAATGATGTATGAATTGGATTTAGCTAATTATGAATCTAAAAAGAGAGCATTTGAAGCAAATAAGAGATTTCAAATGGGTCAAGTAATAATACAATCAGCTAATAACCAGATAGATATTATTAAAGCTTGGTTAGACCCTAAGACAGGTGGACCACTTAGTCCTGCTAATATTGCTATTGCAGCTGTAACTACTGCATCTAACGTAGCAACCACTGTAGCGTCACTTAAACAAATTAGTTCTACAACATTAGATAAACCAGTTCCTCCTAACAGCGGTTCAGGTAGTGGCGTAGGAAGTTCTAATATTGCTCTTAGTCCAAATAAAACTAGCTTAACATCTAAAGAGGAAAACTTAAACTCTATGTATAGGTCAAGTATGGGAGAATCTGAGAATACTATTGTTAAGGTTTCTGAAATAAATAATGTACAGAAAAGAGTACAGGTAAGGGAGAAAAATAGCTCTTATTAGTCTATAAGATTTATTAGGGTATATATTAAAAGGATATGCCCTAATCTTCTTAAAGACGAAAAAAGAAATATTTATATATAATATTAAAGAAAAGAATTAAAAAATATGAATAAAAGAGATTTACCTATTTATGAGCTGTATGTTGAGGATTCAGAACATATTGGTCTAGCGTTGGTAGATTCACCAGCTATAGAGCAAGATTTTATGTTCTTCTCAGAACAGTCAATTAAAATGCAATTTAATGATGATAAGATGATGGTAAAAGGGCCTGCCCTAATTCCTTGACAATTAATCTATCGTAATGATACATTAGGAGAAAGATATGTCTACTTTAGCTCAGAAACAATCGTAAAGTTTGTTGAGCTATTAATGAGCAAAGAGAAAAATAGATTTAATCTCGGACACACTAATAAATACCTTGATGCCGTTCTCATTGAGAGTTATTTTGTTGGAGAAGAGAATGAATTTGGAGTACCCAAAGATTCCTGGGTAGTAGGTTTAAAAGTTCGAGATAAAGAGGCTTGGGAATCTATTAAAAATGGTACCTTTAAGGGTTTTAGTGTACAATCAATGTTCAGCAATGAATTAGTAAAATTAATGTCAAACAACAAAAAAGAAACAATGAGTAATTTAAAAGAGAAATTAATGGAAGCTATTAATTCTGTGGTATTTCCAACAGAAACTACTGTAGCTTTGGAAGAAACTGTAGTAGAACCTGCAGAGGTGGAAGAAGTTGCTCCAGAGGTAGTAGAAGAAGTAGTAGAAGAAATTGTTGAAGAAACAATTGACGAGAAATTAGAAGCTTTAAAAGAAGAAATTCTTGCAGAGGTAGATAAAAGAATTGAGCAAATGGTACTTGCTATAGGTAAGGAAGTAGCTAAAGTAGATGAAAAAGTAGAAGAATTTGGAAAACAACCTTTGGATAACAAAAAGGTAAAAGAAGTAGTAGCTAATCCTGTTAAAGTAAGCAAGGCATCAGCATTTTTCAGTAAATAAATAATAAATTAAAAAAACAATAATCATTATGAGTTTAAACGTAAGTGGAATAACTGGCTATGTAGATGCCAATGAGAAAGAATTGATAGGTAAAGCACTTATCGGCGGTAAAACAGCAGGTTTACTAAATCTACAAACAGGTGTAAAAGGTAGTTCATATCTTAACCTATTAGACGCAAATCCAACTCTTCAAGCAGGTGGTTGCGGATGGAATATGGAAGGTTCAAACACCGTAACACGCAGAGAGATAAAAACAGGTCTTATTAAAGTAAATGTTGCTTTTTGTGATAAAGATTTAATTGGTACATCACTTCAGCACGATGTTAAGGTAGCAGTAGGTTCTAAAACTCTTCCTTTTGAAGAAGAATTTATTAATCAAAACTTAGCTTCAATACAAAAACAATTAGAAGTAGCTATCTGGCAAGGTGATACTACCAGTTTAGTAGCTAATCTTAAACATTTTGATGGGTTTATAAAGATTCTTGGAACTGGTGCAGTAGATGCTGGTAGTACTTTGGATGTTGTAGTTAAAGCTAAAGAAGCAGTTGAAGCTGTTGTAATGGCACTTCCTAATGAGATTATGGATAGAAGTGACAAAGTAATCTTTGTAGGTTATGATGTGTTTAGAGCTTATGTAGCACAGTTACAAGCAGCTAACTTATTCCATTATACTGCTGACTTAGCAGGTAGTATGGAGCTAGTTATTCCTGGAACTGACATTAAATTGATTGCAGTTGCTGGTTTAACAGGACAAAAGAAAATCTATGGTTCTTACCTAGATAATATGTACTTAGGTACTGACTTAGAAGGTGATTCAGAGAAATTTGCATTCTGGTATTCAGAGGATAACTCAGAATTTAGATTAAAAGTTGAGTTTAACGCAGGTGTGCAGGTAGCATTCAAAGATATGGTTGCTGTTTATACAGGAGCATAATAATAATAAGGAGTGAGAGGGTAATTCCTCTCCTCTATTTTTAATAATAACATAATAATAATAAAATAATATGAGTTGTATACCAGTTAGTTTTAATGGGGTGGCATTAGATTGTGGAAACGTTGGAGGTATAAGAACCTTATACATTGCAGACGTTCTTAATGTTGATTTAGTGACCGCAACAGAAGGAGAAATCACAGCAATCACAATGAAAGCTTCCGAAAAATTTAAGAAATTTGAGTTCCGGAAAGGAAATGCTAATTTCGTTTCTAGTGGGTCTAGAGATGACCAAGCAGGAACTAGTTTTGTAGAGACAGTAACTACTGCTTCTTTTAATCATATGGAAACTGCAAAGAGAAAAGAAATGCAAAACTTATCAACAGCTAATACTTATGTAATTGCAGTAGATGAGAATGGCAAAGCTTGGTTTATCGGATATGGTTCTTACAATGGTGGAACTGTAAATGCTAATACAGGAGCTGCTATGAGCGATGCAAATAACTATGAAGTAACCTTGACTTCTAGAACTGTTGAGCTTCCTATGGAAGTTAAATCAGCTGTTTTAGAAACTGTAATTTAAATAATTAATTAACCAACAGAAATAGGGTGGGAGTTTACCCACCCTTTTTTGTTATAAACTTAGAACATATATGATATATTTATCAAAAAATAACCAGACTATAGTCCTTACAGATAATATAGTAGATTATAGTCCTGGAGTAATTGATGTATATTTAGATGATGTTCTGATAGGTAATTTTGAGAATCAGTATCAGTATCATAATAGTAGAAAGCTGCTCTTTACATTTCCTAATGAGGAACTAGAAGAGAAAGAATATATTATGAAAATATACTCTAATGAAGAACTTATTAAACAAGAGCTTGTTATAGTAAAAGATTTAACAGAATCTACCCCTAAATCAGTAACTAACACTAAAAAAATCAAAATGTATGAAAAGTAGTAGATTTTCCTTTATAAACTTTGTGAGCGAGGTTCAGGAATATATATTCAATCCCAACCAGAAGTATCATCGCTGAGGAGCAAATAATGATACCCCAACCACTCTTTTAAAGTTATATGACACAGTACCAGAGCATTCATCAGCAATAAACTTTATATTATCTAATGTTATAGAAAATGATATAGAGGAGATGGATTATTGGACACTACAAAAGCTGGCATTAGATTATATATTATTTGGTGGCTTTGCCGTTGAGGTTGTAAAATTAAGAAACAATAAGTACCAATATAACTATAAAGATATATCTTTAATAAGATTAAATTCAAATAAGAATAAAGTAGGATTTTCAGAGAACTGGGCAAATTATAAGAGTGATGTTGAATGGTTTGATAAGGTAGATAATCTAGGTGAAACTGGCATATATTTATTTAAGAATCCTAAGACTAGGGGCCATTATCCATCACCTAGGTATATATCAGCCTTTAAATCGTTAGATACGATGAAAGAAATTAGTGAGTATCATAATAATAATGCTAAGAATGGGTTTACTCCTAATGTTGTTATTAACTTCAATAATGGAGAACCTGATGATAAAACTAAGGAAGAGATTGAGAAAAAATTAAAAGAGAAATTTACTGGTGTTAACGGCAGTAAGTTTATTTTATCTTTTAATGAATCAGAAGAAACTAAGACCACTATTGAGAAACTCGATAATGATAATTTAGACCAGAAGTTTGAGACCTTACAGAAGTTCTTACAGAATCAAATTATTGTTGCTCATCAGATTACATCAGCACAGTTGATAGGTGTTACACCTGAGAATCAAGGTTTTAGTAAAACTGAATATTTAGAAGCTATGGAAATATTTGAGGAGAATATAATTGCTGGATATAGAAAGGAAATTGAATATGGACTTTCACAGCTATTTGGTAAAGATATATTACTCAAAGACCATAAAGAAATAATTAACCCTGAAACAGAAGAGGAGGAATAATATGGTACTTTTAATTTCAATAAAAACATTAAAAGACTTTTATCTTGTAGATGATAATTTAGAAGATAAATACCTTTTAAGCAATATAGTTAAAGGACAAGACTTTATAATCAGGCCTCTTTTAGGAGACTCTAAATATAATTCTTTAATAGAAGGTG
>CAYXMZ010000004.1:29939-33140 GCA_964466345.1 uncultured Saccharimonas sp. (SeqCode) | reverse complement strand
AGGTTGCTAGGATGGCTATTACTACAATGACTACGAGGAGTTCGACGATGGTAAAGCCTTGGTGATGTTGGTTGGTACGATAGCGAATCATTATTTAGATATTAATCACTTACTTATTGATAATTTCCTATTGGAATACTCTTACTATAAGCGCTATTCGGTGGTTTTGCAAATATTCTAGGGTCAAGACTGAACGAACTCTTATAGCTCCTCTCTCCCACTATTTTCTTTCGTTGCCATCTTTCGCCATTCCGAAACAACAGACTCACCAGTTTCGCCAGACATCATTACTGAGCAGGAGCAACAACGCGAAAACCGACTTTTGTGGTGCGATGTGACGTAGAATAGGATAAATTTAGAGACAGTACACCTGCACCACTGCCATAATCCCAAAATCCACCACGAGAGAAACTACGAGGATCATCTTCGTAGTAATCAGACCAAAGTCTACCAATACCGCTACTTGTTTGCCAAGTAATATTCGTTAAACCACTAGAGGATGGGGTCGAGGAATTTAAAAGACCGTTTTGAATAAGACCAACCTCGTTCCACTGGTGCCATTCATAGCCAGTATCAGAAGTAAGCCCAGGTTGCTGTCCTCCACCAATCTGCTCTTGTGTTAATTCCCACACATTGCCGCTAAAGTCCCATATAACTTCACCGTTGGTTAGAGTTAAAGTGCGTTTAGAGTTTTCACCAGATACAGTTCCAATTAATTGTAGTCCATAAGTACCTGTGTTGTCTTCTTCTACATTGGTACTAACGTTAATACTGGCCGCAATGGCTTCGTTTGGACCTTCATCGATATGCCCTTGATATATATAGTTTCCTGCTCCACCATCATTACCTACTGCGTTATTCTTCCAATTAGACGGTACGCTTAAGACGTTTTGAGCCACAGTCATCCATTCGGCTTCGGTGATTAAGTGAGCACCCGAGATTGGATTGCCTGACTGATCGACTGCATTTTGGGATATTTCCATAGCGTCATTGTTAGCGCCAGTTAGGGATTGAGCTATGTTTACCCAAGGAGTGTTGTTGGCTGTAGAGACTGGTACTGTAGTAGAGGCATTATAGTGTTTAGCTTCATACTTCATAATACAAAAACCACTAGTACCATATGTTGGACTACCAGGAACAGGAATAAAGCCTGATGGACAACTGGTTGGTTGAGCAAGGTTAGCTATGGTAGATACCGCAGAGTTATTAGCTACTCTGTAGCCAGAGTTATTGTATGCAGTAGATAATGTATATCCAGTTGGATTGGTTGCGTTATTTGGAGCATAAGTGTAAGTGTAATCATCACTTAGCTTAAGACAGATGTTAGTTGATGATTCCGCAACACTACAGTTATTAGTTAATGGATAATAACCATTCGTCGCATTAAAGATACCTAGTTGTTTAGATGCATTAGTTAAATCTGATTGTATGACTGCAACATTAGCTCGATTAGTTATGCCGGTATAGCTAACGATAGTGATAGCTGCCAGAACAGCGATTACTACAATGACTACCAATAGTTCCACGATGGTAAAAGCTAGGTTAGAAGTTTTACGTGTTTTATTTAATACTCTGCGAAAGGATATCATAATATGTATAGTTTAGCATAAAAGCAACAAACCTACAAAATGTTACTTTTTATCTTCGGACTTTTCAGATTCACCATTTTTGGCAGAATCTTTATTGTCGGTGTCACCTGGTTCGTTTTCTACGGCTTCACCCTCAGAAGCTGTTTCTTCAGGTTTTTCTTCCTCGGCTTCACCACCAGCTGCTTCGTTAGCGGCTTGTAATGCGCTTGGTTCATAAACATTCGCAATAACAAGTTCTTTGTTGATATCAACATCGGCATATTCAACGCCTTCTGGTAATTTTATTTTTTCTAACGTCAATTTGTCATCAGTTGTCTCCAAATCAAGTATTGAAACTTCTAAAGCTTCTGGCAAATCGGCTGGTTTGGCCTTTATTTCAATATGATCAAGTGCTTGCAAAACGATTAGTCCAGCTTTTTCGGCCAAGCTCTCGCCTTTTCCAGACAGAACAATCGGAACTTCGGTTACAATTGCTTCGTTACGCTTAATTAGATGGAATGCTACGTGGCGCAATTGACTTTTGGCAGGATCGGTATCGATGTCTTTAATGATTGCTAAGTGTTTTTTGCCATCAATAAACAAATCTACAGGCGTGTGGCGACCGGCCGATTGCACAACCTTGGCTGTGTCAATCTGAGCCGATTGAGTCATGATTGATTTTCCATCACTATAGACTACACTCGGAATAATTCCGTCTTTACGTAATTTGACAACTTTTTTACCAGATAACTCACGTTTATCCAATTTCAATGAAATATCGTTCATACTCTCCTCGCTATAAATAAACCTAGTACTAGTATACCACATCTCAAGTGTCTCTTGGTAATAGTTTAGTAGCTAATCAGTAAATAAGTGTGCTAGAATATACGTTATATGTTGCCAGGCTTTGATTTGGTTCAGTTTGCCCAAAACGCAGGTGTACTAGCGGCTGTTTTAGCAGTGGCAATAATTATCTTTTCTGAAAGCGGTTTACTTATCGGATTTTTCTTGCCAGGAGACAGCATTCTTTTTACACTTGGATTTTTGTTGCAAGGTTACAATATTTTACCATTCGGACTAAATATTCATTGGATTGTTTTGTTGCTGTTTATTGCGGCGGCAGCTGGTGACAGCGTGGGATATTCTATCGGATATCGCGCCGGCCCGCACGTTTTTAATAAACCAGAATCTCTCCTTTTTAAACGTGAAAATATAAATAAAGCCGAGCGATTTTACAAAAAATACGGCGGCAAAGCCATTGTCATAGCACGATTTGTTCCAATCGTACGTACATTTGCTCCTGTAGTAGCAGGAGTTGGAAAAATGAAATATAGCCATTTTGTACTATTCAATATACTTGGAGCGGCCCTATGGACTGGTACGATAGTCTACGCTGGGTTCTTCTTGGGATCTTGGTTTACATCTATGGGAATCGACATCGACATTATAGTATTGCCTATAGCTGCTTTTATAATATTTTTGTCGGTTTTACCAGCAGTCTACCACTTACTCAAAACAAAAGAAAAACGTGATGCTCTATGGCAAACCACCAAGACAACCGCTCATAAAATAAAGTCTAAAGTAACAAATCACAAAAAACAAAGGCGATAGCTTGATGTTGAAATCTCTTTTG
>CAYXMZ010000004.1:15093-29929 GCA_964466345.1 uncultured Saccharimonas sp. (SeqCode) | reverse complement strand
TATCACTAGAACAGTTTTAATTATCGGCATAGTTTGTGTTATTTTTGCAGTTTTAACAAAACTTTTCATACCAGCAATCGACAACAACACGCTCAGCTGGTTTGCCGATCATCGTTTGTCGGAATTAACCGTATTTTTGTCGTGCATATCTACAATAACTAAACCAATAATTATTTTTTCATGCGTATTTGTGCTTTGTTTTTTGTTAGCACTGCTTAAGCCAACCGAAACAAAACGTTGGTTTTTGTTTATATCAACAATCTGCACAACACTCGTTATAGCAATTTTAGTCAAAATATTAACTTCAGTTTCTCGCCCACCACAAAACTTCATGGTAGAACCTTTTGCCGACGGATATTCTTTCCCATCAAGTCACGTTTTGTTTGTAACTATTGTTTTAATAATGCTGGTCTATCTAATTTATTCAAATTTCAAAAATCGTAAGATTATAACTCCAGTCGCAATAATATCTTTTGTCGTCATTGCTTTAGTTACAATAAGTCGACTTTATTTAGGACATCATTGGTTTAGCGATGTCTTAGCAGGTTTTGGTTTTGGTTTAATAATTTTTGGAATATTCATCAAAATAGAACAAACTGAATCCTATAAAAAACTTGAAAACACTATTTCAAAACTGATTTCAAATATTGTCCGGTGAAAGATTGTCTAATTTTCGCTATCTCTTCGGGCGTACCGTGTGCGATAACTTTACCGCCACCAGCTCCACCTTCAGGGCCCATATCTATAATATAATCTGCTGATTTTATAACGTCTAAATTATGTTCAATCACTATCATACTATTACCATTGGTAACTAGTTTTTGCAAAATCTCGAGAAGCTTTTTTATGTCATCGCTATGTAATCCAGTCGTCGGTTCGTCCAAAATGTACAGAGTTTTACCAGTTGAGCGACGCGAAAGTTCGCTCGCCAGCTTAACGCGCTGAGCTTCACCGCCGCTCAAAGTTGTAGCTGGTTGACCTAATTTTACATAACCTAAACCGACATCAACTAGTGTATTTAATTTATTCGCAATAGCTGGAATGTTAGTGAAAAAAAGTGCCGCTTGGTCGATAGTCATTTCTAATACATCACTAATCGTTGCGCCCTTATATTTTATTTCCAGAGCCTCACGATTATAGCGTTTCCCTTTGCACACATCACAAGTCACATAAACGTCTGGCAAAAAGTGCATTTCAATTTTTTTCACGCCATCGCCTTGGCAGGCTTCACAACGACCACCTTTGACATTAAAACTAAATCGCCCCGTTTTATAACCACGCACGTTAGCTTCAGGAGTAGAGGCAAACAAATCACGAATAGCCGTAAATACGCCCGTGTAAGTTGCGGGGTTAGATCGCGGAGTACGACCAATCGGCGATTGGTCTATAACCACTACCTTATCAAGATTTTTAATTCCATCAATTCGTTCGTGTTTTCCAGCTACGTCATTAGAACGATTTAACCGTGCAAGCAGCTCTTTGGCTAAAATATCGTTGACTAAGGTTGATTTACCGCTTCCACTTACTCCACTCACAACTGTAAAAACACCCAAAGGAAAAATAACATCAATATTTTTTAAATTATTTTCAGCAGCTTTATACACCGTTAGCAATCTATCTTTATTAACCAAACGACGTTTTTTTGGTAAAACTATTTTTTCTTTACCAGATAAATATCGCCCAGTTAAACTTTGTTTTACGTTTGCTACTTCATCTGGCGTGCCTTGAGCCACGACTTCGCCACCATTTACGCCAGCGCCAGGACCAATATCTATTACGTGATCGGCTTGACGAATAGTATCCTCGTCGTGTTCCACGACTATTACCGTATTGCCTAAATCACGCAAGTGTTTCAATGTGCCAATTAGCCGATCATTATCACGTTGATGCAAGCCAATCGAAGGTTCGTCCAAAACATATAAAACGCCTCTAAGCCCAGAACCAATTTGAGTTGCCAAACGAATACGTTGCGCTTCACCACCGCTCAAAGTATTGGCCGCTCGACCAAGTTCTATATAATTCAAACCTACACTATTCATAAATTCCAACCGTGCAATAATTTCTTTGATAACTTGACCGACGATATGTTGTTCGTTGTCAGTTAATTTAAGTTGATTTTTGAATAAATCAAGCGCCGAAGCAATATCAAGCCCACAAACGTCCATTATATTTAATCCGTGTACGGTCACTGCCAAAACAACCGGTTTAAGTCGCGCACCATTACAAACGTAACAATTTTTTTGACGCATATATCGCTCAATATCGCGACGAATAAAATCACTCTCTGTTTCTTTGTAGCGACGTTCCAAGTTCGGCACTATACCCTCATAAGTTGTCTGGTAAGAACGTCCGTCACTCAATGGAACTTGATATTTTTCATCGCCAGTACCATAAAGCAAAAGTTTCAATTCTTCGGTAGATAAATCTCCCACGGGAACACGTAAACTAAATCCGTGTCGCTCTGCCACTGCTTGAATTTTGCGCATATACCAAGCGTCTGCATTAAAACGATTAAATGGCCTAATCGCTCCCTCAGCGAGAGTTAAGTTAGGGTTAAATACGGCTTCTGGATCTATTTCTAATCGCACTCCCAAACCAGTGCAAGTTGGACACGCACCTTGAGGGGCATTAAAACTAAAGAGTCGTGGTTCAAGTTCTGGTATTTCTTCACCAGGGTGATCAAGACAAGCGTAGCGTTGACTATAAGTCGTTAGTTTATTGCCTTCAATATTCAATATTTCAACAATTCCGTCCGACACTTCTAGCGCTTGCTCAACTGACTGAGTTATTCTGCCAAGCATATCAGTGGTAACAACAACACGATCAACCACTAACTCGATATCGTGTTTGAACTTTTTATCCAAGGTCGGAAACTCGTCTAGCGCATAAATAACCCCGTCAACTCGCACACGAGCATAGCCTAATCGGCTATATTGTTCTGGAATATGCGCAAATTCTCCTTTTTTGGCTTTGAAAAGTGGAGCCAAAATCACAAGTTTGCTGTCGTCAGATAATTTCATAATCTCATCAACGATTGTCTCGCTAGTACGGCGAGTTACTGATTTACCACAAACCGGACAATGAGGAACACCTATGCGCGCAAACAACAAACGTAAGTAGTCATAAATCTCGGTTACCGTAGCAACCGTACTACGTGGATTACGGCTAGTAGACTTTTGGTCAATACTTATTGCTGGACTGAGTCCAGTAATTTGATCAACATCAGGTTTTTCCATTAAACCTAAAAATTGTCGCGCATAACTGCTAAGGCTCTCCATATAACGTCTTTGACCTTCGGCATAAATCGTGTCAAAAGCCAAAGACGACTTACCAGAGCCAGATAAGCCAGTTATTACCACAAATTTATCGCGTGGAATCTCAACATCAATATTTTTAAGATTATGTTCTCGTGCACCAATAACTTTTATAAAATCCGCCATAACTTGGGCATTGTATCATAAATTAACAACTTTTTCCAGTCCTCTAGTCCGCAAATACAAAATTAGATGCTTTTATTCGGTTGGCAAAATATTTTCTGCCCAAAGTTGTAATTCTTGAAGCACGAAAGCCTTATTATCATCAGTGACTTCTTGCGACAACTTCTGCAGAGTTTCTGAAAAATATTTCAAACGAGACTGTAGTTTAGAGATACGCCAAGCCTCCCACGTTTTTGATTCTTGCTCAGATAAACTGGCTGGAAAATTACGTGCTTTGTAACGTAATAACAACGAATTCAATCGTTCGTCGATAAAATTAGGGTGCAAATCAGCCAGTTTATTGGCGTCAGCCTTGCGTACAGCTTCAACCCGGATCTTATCTGCGTCAGGCACAAAACTATCATACAATTGCTCCTCGGCGTCGGGCGACTTAGCAAATTCATCGCGACTTTCTATCGCACTACGAACGTTTTCGGCAAAGCTTAGATTTGATAGCAAAATTTTTGAATGTTTAGAAATAATATCTTGATTAAGAGATATTTTATTCCAACCATCGCCTTGTTCTAATACGCCCAGTGGTGCAATGGCCGGTGAACGATTGTATTGTAATTCCTTTACTGGTATTTGTACAAAATTTAGCTCTTGCCTTTGTTCACGACTAGCAAACATAGCTGAGGCAAGTTCTTTGCTGTTCATGTTCAAAAACGGCGTTGGATCGTAGCGTAAATCATATACCATCACATTACCATTACGACCAGCAGTCAACGGAAAAGCCACTGTGGTTTTGTTATATTTTGACTCATATCGTCCGCTAGAATAAACAAATGGGCGTTTTTCATCAAGATTTACGAGCTTTTTCACTTCTTTTTTGTCGCGCATTTTAAATAAATATTCAAAAAGTTTGGGTTGTTTTGATAAAATTAAACGCGTCACGTCGATTAACGCTTCAACATCGCTCATTGCATCGTGGGCTTTGTGGTGATTTAAATTATTAGATTTAGTTAATAGTTCTAAGCGATTAGTGGGCTCGCCTTTATCGTCAAACGGCCACTCAATACCTTCTGGACGTAATGCGCGTGTTATTCTCACTACGTCCAACATATCCCAGCGCGAACGGCCGTCTTTGTAGCTCCACTCGTATGGGTCATAAAAATTTCGCCACATCAAAAATCTAATAAACTCATCGTCGAACCTGATGTTATTGTAGCCAATCACAGTCGTTTCGGGTGTGAAAACTTCTTTTGATATAATTTGAACAAACTCTGCTTCCGAATAACCTTCTTGGATGGTTTTTTGTGGAGTTATTCCAGTCACCATCAAAGCTTCAGGACTAGGTAATATATCCTCGGTTAGCTTAATAAGACAATTCATTGGCTCGCCGATTGGTTTTAAGCTCGCATCGGTGCGTTGACCAGCAAATTGCATTATTCTATCGCTACGGGCGTTCAATCCGCTAGTCTCGAGATCATAAAAGAAAAAGGTTTTTGTCATTGGATTAATTATATACATAAACTTTATTATTAACAAAGCGTGCGTAGTCTACGGCATCATTGCACCAGCAATCGGAGAAGATATACCCACCGTGTAACCAAGCTGGCCTCTGGCATATTCTCCCCAACAATACACTTGATCGTCTGAAGCAATAGCACACGTGTGATAATATCCGGCCGAAATAGATTTAACTGTTTTTCCATTAAATCCACCAGTTGATGTATTAACAGCAATCGGAACTAGACTGTCAACAATAGTATTCGTGCCCAATTCTCCATACGAATTCTGTCCCCAACAATATGCATTATCGTCGGAAGCAATTGCACAAGCATGCCACTCTCCAGTTGTTATGGATTTAACGGTCTTACCTTGTAATGCATCGGTTGTGCTTACGGCAACGGGTACTTTACTTTGTGCACTAACATTATTACCAAGACGACCATGTCTACTACCATCACCCCAACAATATGCATTATCGTCTGAAGCAATAGCGCAAGTAAATTGATAATTTCCGCTAGTAGAAACTGCTTTTATAGTTTTACCAAGCAATTTATCCGAAGTGTTAACGGGAACAGGAACAAGGCTATTTGTAGTTGAATTATTGCCTAGCTGTCCGTACTTATTATCACCCCAACAATACAGCTTATCGTTTGAGGCAATTACGCACGTATAATTGCTGCCTGCAGATATTGATTTAAGTGTTAGCCCTAACAGCTCGCCGGTAGCGTCAACAGGGACAGGAAGAGAGCTATTTGTGGTTGAATTATTACCCAATTGACCACTGCTATTCCACCCCCAGCAATATGCTTGATCATCTGAAGCGATAACACAGGTGTGAAAACTCCCGACCGATAGGGCTTTAACAGTTTTACCACTTAAATATCCCGTGGTATCAACCGCTACCGGCACGGTAGTAGCTCCACTGTAAGTTGTTCTTCCATTACCTAATTCACCATAAGTATTTTGACCCCAGCAATATGCATTATCGTCTGAAGCAATAACACAGGTATGTTTATTATTGCCCTTGCTAGCTGAAATTGCTTTTATCGTTTTGTTTTTTAGTAATCCCGAAGTATCAACTGGAGTAGGGTGTGCAGTATTATTAGTTGAATTATTACCAAGTTGACCATAATCATTCTGGCCCCAACAGTAAGCTTTATCGTCAGAAGCGATAACACAGTTATAAAACTCTCCCGCCGACAAGACTTTAATCGTCTTGCCGTTAAGCGCACCGCTAGTATCAATAGCCCCCGGTAGTTTTATATTATTTGAATTTGCTCCGTTACCCAATTGACCGTATCCATTGTCCCCCCAACAATATACATTGTTGTTTGACGTCGTAGCGCACATAGAACCGCCGTTGTTACCTGATATTGCTTTGATAGTTTTTCCACTAAGATTATTAACGGCTACCGGAATAAGACTACTAAAATCAGCTGAATCAATTCCTAGCTGACCGTTAACGTTCCACCCCCAGCAATACACTTGACTATCGGAAGCAACAACGCACGTACTATTCATTCCTGTTGCAATTGACTTAATCGTCTTGCCACTTAAAACACCTCCTGTATTTACTGCTACAGGAGAGCTTATTTTTTCAGTATTGGTATTATTACCAACTTGACCATAAGTGCCCATTCCCCAGCAATATATCAAATCATCATTAGTTATAGCACAAGTGTGTCGACCTCCGGCTGAAATAGTTTTAAGTGTCTTGCCTGTGATCACATCAACACCGACTGGATAGGACGGACTGCCATTTATGTATTTTCCAAGCTGACCATAACTACTCGCACCCCAACAATATCCACTATCGTTAGAAGCAATAACACATGTGTGCATACCTCCCGACGATATTGATTTGACTGTCAAGCCACTTAAAACACCGTCTGTTTTAACAGCCACGGGGACTTTTTGGTTACTTGATGAAAAGTTACCTAATTGTCCGTTTTCCCCAAGACCCCAACAATACGATTGATCATTAGAGGCGATAACACAGTTATGATTCCATCCAGACGAAACTTCTTTGATTGTTAAACCACTCAAAGCGCCAGTTGAATAAACAGCAACAGGATTAGCGCTTTGCGTATTTGAGTTATTGCCAAGTTGACCGAAATTATTATAACCCCAGCAGTAGGCTCGGTCATCAGAAGCAATAGCGCAGGTGTGATATTTTCCTATAGATATTGATTTTATAGTTTTTCCACTTAAAACTCCAATCATATCGACAGCAACAGGATTAAGACTTGAGTTAGTCGAACCATTTCCTAGTTGACCATATTCATTATTACCCCAACAGTATGCACTTCCGTCAGATTTTAGAGCGCAACTATGATAATATCCGACTGAAATTGAAGCCCAACCTTCAAGCGCAGGACTATTTGCAATAGCTGTCGATGAAGGCTCCAGCGTATCACACATGCCAGTCGTAGATTCAGCGGTTGTTGCATTATAGATTGAATTTTTAGAACCTTTTAAACTATATCCCCTGACACAATAGTCAGCACCGCTAACAACGACATCAATGACGCTAATCTCTCCGGGTCTAATATTTAAGTCCTCATCATAACCGTTGCCCGAATAATATGCCTTAGCTATGTCGTTTTGCGCAATATAGATTTTCTCTGCCTTATCCACGTTATTAACATCGTAGGCAACTACAGCATCATAAGCTCTAGTTCGAATATTGGAATACGAAACAATTACAAGCGTCGACAATATACTAATAATAACCACCACTACAAGTAGCTCTATTATTGTAAAACCGAGGTTCTTTTTGTTTATATCTTTTAGCGCCATTTAACTATATTTAATACCCACTTGGCAGGTAAGTGTTGGTTGTTATTACCTCTTATCTAGAATATAAGTCTGGGAACATAAAGTCAAGCAACCTTATTGTTCTAGAAAAGTGAATTCCCTATCACCAACTCGAATAATACTATCGCCTTCGGCGCCACGTCGGCTTAGTTCGTAAGAAATACCCATTTTTTTCATAATGTCACGCAGGCGGTTTACGCCATGATAATTATCAAAGTTAGTTTTGCGCGCAAAACGTTCGATTTTTTTACCAGTGACTACAAAAACTTCACCTTGCTGAACCACTTTCCAAGATTGATCAAGCTGTTTTGAATCAAGCGTTATAGTGGCAATTCCTTGTTTGGTTTTTTTAGTAACAGTTTTTTGACGAGCAACCAAAACTTTGTCTTTGAGAGCGCGCAAAACATTATCAATTCCGATATGCGCACTTGATGATAAAGCAAAAATTTGAGTTTTAGGAGTTATTTTTTGCAGTTCTTTTATCTGCATTTCAATAATGTCATCGTCCAACCCCTCGATTTTTGTCAAAGCAATTATTTCGGGTTTTTTGAGCATTTTTGCATCGTATTTTTCTAACTCGGCGCGAATTGTCTGATAATTTTTAACCACATCTCCGTTATAAATATCTATCAGATGCAATAGTACCGCCGTACGTTCGACGTGCTTCAAAAACTCATCTCCAAGACCTTTACCTGAAGCTGCGCCTTCTATTAAGCCAGGTATATCAGCTATCAAAAGTTCTGAGCCATCAACCTTAGTGATACCCAAATTTGGCGACAAAGTCGTAAACTCATAATCGGCGATTTCAGGTTTGGCGTTACTTACTACGGATAAAAATGTTGATTTACCCGCGTTAGGTAAGCCTAAAAGTCCAACGTCTGCCAACAATTTGAGTTCTAATTTTGCTTCATAACTTTCACCAGGTTCACCTTTTTCGGCGATTTTGGGCGTTTGACGAGTTGATGATTTGAAATGAGCATTACCAAAACCTCCGTCACCCCCGCGTGCGACCACAAGTTCTTGTCCGTCCTCTATAAAATCAGCAACTACTTCATGACCACGAGTTATAATAGTTCCAACTGGTACTTTAACGTACAACGGCTTACCATTGGCACCTCTTTTATTGCGTTTACTGCCATTTTCGCCATTTGAAGCAATTAAACTAGGCTGATAACGAAAATCCACCAGTGTATTAGTGTCGTTGGTAGCACGAAAGATTACATCTCCACCCTTACCTCCGTCACCGCCGTCAGGACCACCTTTGTCGACATAGATTTCATGACGAAAACTAACGGCTCCGTCGCCGCCTTTACCTGCCGTTACTAATACTTGAGCCGTATCTACAAACATATTTACATTATATCAAAAATATAGCTTAATTTTAGCTTAAATATCTTTGGGTGTTGTATTTGCTTAATGAATGTAGAGATACCTGCTAACGCTACTAGCCGAGATGATGCGCCCAGAGACAACATTCCATCCCCCACCAGATACACTGGCGTTCATTTCGCTAATAGAAATGTCTCCGTTTGGTAAGATTTCTTCAACAATACCGACGTGCATAGTTCCGCCAGGACCCTGGAATATTGCACCTGGTGACGGAGTGTTGTTTACTACATAAGTGTTTGGTTCAGTAGCGGCATAATAAGCCCAGGTATTAGCATTTCCCCAGTTACTACCGACTGGCAAACCTAACTGAACGCGTCGAGAATAGGCATAACAAGTACAATTACCGTAAGCATAAGGACAGCCCCCAGTGCCCGTACCTATGTACCAAGTGCGTCCGCTAAAATCAAATCCCCAGTTTGAATAAAGTATCGAAGTAACCGCCACATAACCAGGACGTTCATTCTCAGGTAAGATACCACCAGGCAAAATAATTTGAGAACCAGAGACCAAACCGCTAGTATCGAGATTGTTATAGGTAATTACACGAGTAGCATCTACCTGATATCTAGAGGCAATAGAATCGACGGTATCGCTACTTTTGACGGTATAAAGAACTCCATCAACAGGTAGAATTTTCAAAATAGTTCCAACCGTCAGAGTATTAGACAACAAATTATTTGCCCATTTAATTGTATCTGACGATAAGCCATTCTTACTCGCTACCAAATCAACTGTATCACCAGCAACGACCACGTAACTTGCAACCGACATATTATCATTGCTTAGGATTATTTGTGGTTTTGAAATAATATCTTGAACTATTGGCTGAGCAATTTCACTTTTTACTTGAGTCGATATAGCTAAACTGCTCACAGAATTGGCTACCGGAAGATCGCTGACTTGGGCCACGCTAGAGGCAATGCTCGTTTCTATAACATCGTCAACAGATGCAGTTTTGACCGCAGTATCAACGCTTGATAGCGTACCTTCTGAGGACTTACCACTACTGCTGTAACCAACGAATATCAACGTAACTACCAACACAAATAACCCCAAGTATAGCCTGATGGCTGATTTCTTGAGGCGAAACTTACGTCCCGATACTGATTTTACTGGCGAATTATATTCACCTGTAATTTTTTTCTTCAAAAAATTTTTTAATACAAATCTACTAATGGTTTTTCTCCCACTAGTGTTAAATTTTATCAAATTTTGACCAAAATAGCAAAAATTCGTAACGTTAATTTAGCCGCTTTAAGGGATAATCTCTAATTTTCACTACACTTAACTTTACAATATTGAACAATGTTAGCTTCGTGTTCTGCTTCGGTGTAAGCATAGTGCATTTGGTTGTCATCACCACTTAAGAAATACATATATTCACCCGATGCTGGATTTGCGACCGCCTGAAGAGCCGATAAACCTGGCACAGCGATCGGACCTGGAGGCAAGCCAGCATATTTGCGTGTATTATAAGGAGAATCGAGTGACGGATCTCGTGCTACCGCGGTCTTATCGGCAACATACTGATAAGTTACATCTGAGCCAAGCATAATACCTTCGTTTAACCTGCTGAAAAAGACTTGCGCAATTTGTTTTTGATCCTCTGGATTACCAGCTTCACGTTGAACTATCGAAGACAAGGTTATCCCTTGATAAAGATTAAGTCCTTTGGATGCGAACTTTGCTTGTAAATCATTATCTTGGATAACTTTATAAAACTCATCAAAAGTAGTTTGTAGTATTTCTTGCGCCGATACGCCAGTGTTGAAATAGTATGTATCACCATAAACATATCCCTCTAAGTCCGCCCCTGCCGGTTTACCATCAAATAAATCTCCGTTGTAAGTCTGGTTTAGCGCCGATGCAATCTCGTCATCTTGATAACCGGCTTTTTTTAAGGCAGTAGTAACGCTATATTTCGATGAACTCTCAGTGCCACCAACCAAAGTTGCCCCTGGATAAAAAGTTAAGGCAAACTGATCAACATTGCCCTTGGCTAAATGTTCGATGATAGCTGGAATACTTTCGGATGGAGATAGGCGATAAGTGCCAGCTTGTAAATTATCCGCTTGGCGACTAAGTCGTGCATAAATATAAAAAGCTTTCTCGCTACGAATTAGCCCGGCTTGAAGTAGTTTTTGGGCTATTTGAGATGGTGTCGTTGCTTTTTCGATAGTAACTTTGACCAGGCTTTCATCTGCTATATTCACGGCTTGCAAATTGACTTGATACCACAAAACACCTCCGATTACAGCGCCGACTAATAATGTCAGGACTACCGGCAAAATCTTACCAAACAAAAAATTTCCTTTGTTTTTATGTTTAAACAGTTGCATAATTTGCCTCCAAATAATCTTGTAATATTATTGTTGCCGCTTGCATATCGATGTCCGGTTTATCGTACGGTTTACCAATCTCTTTAAGTTTGTTTTCAGCTAAAATACTAGAGACAGATTCGTCTTGAAACACAATCTTGGCAGGCAAACCTTTTAATCTATCTGCAAAATCTTCAACCTTTTTGGTCTGCGCTGTCGATTCACCAGTTTGATTACGTGGATAACCAATCACCACGATCTCGGCTTGGTATTGTTGGACCAAATCGTGTATCGTCTGAATAATATTTTCGTCAACCTGAACAGTCAAGCAAGGTACTGCCAAGCGCACGTCATTATCGCCCCTGGCCACACCAATTCGTTTTTCACCTACATCAAGACCGAGTAAAATTACTTTGTTCATTGCTCAACTTTTAATTCAACTGTAATTTTACTTGGGTCGTTTGGAATTTGGATAACCCAGAGATATGAGAATTTAATGTCAACACCACTGACTCCGGTTAGCTTTTCGACTGCATTCTGAGCATCACCATAATTTTTGCCCTTTACCATCTCTTTTATTTTGTCGTTATCTATCTTTGGTCCTATTTGTCCAGAAGTTGCAATGTTTACGCTTGATTTAGTTTCGTTTTTAGCATAATCAGAAGCTTTGACTTTACTAATACCGTTATCGAATATCTGTTGTTGGTCTTTGTTGTCTATCTGGTTGTTGATAGATTTTTTGAGGAACAATTCTACATCGGCTTTAGGAAGAGCTGTCATAGTAAAAGTTGCTGTTCCGCTAAATTTAGCGGTCGCACCAGTAACTTCTTCGTCTACTGCTGGGCTAGACGTTAACTTACTATAGTCAGAGATAAAGCTATCTACAACGACAATTTCACCGTTAGTAAATTGGGTTTTAAGCTTGTTTTGCTTGGCGGTTTTGAGTTGTTTATCAAGTTTTTGTTTGGCAGTTTCAATATCTTCTTTGATAACGACTTTTGCAGTATGACTTTCTCCTCCAGAAGTTGCAGTACCAGTAGCGGTAATACCTGTGATAGGCGATGTATAAGCACCAGCTGTTAAATTAAAGTCTGAGCCAACCTGAGAAGCAGTAATACCAACGTCGATCGTACCTGGATTTATGTCTCCATCCTGCAACTCAGCTACCGGAACTGTTACTGTTTCGTTAGTTACGAAGTTTTTGCCACTACGAGTAATCACCGTGCCGGCTGGAATTGTATATGTATAAACACTACTAGAACCGTTGGCCAAAGTTAGTGTGCCAGTAGCTTTTTTTCCAACTTCCTTTGTGCCGGTCGGAGTGATATCAATACTGGCCTCTTCGGTGATGGTTTTGGTGATAGTCTGGATAATATTTTTGTCAACATCGGTAGCTTCACCTAAAGTTAGCGACAAGCTTACTGGCGCTACTTCGGTTTTTGCGGAAATTATAACTTTTGCTCCAGGTGAAAAAACAATTGCCCACACCAAGAATCCAATTACTAATAATGAACCTATTGTTCCTAAGATTAGCTTTTTGCGAAATTCAGCCGAGTTTGGTATCTTGCGCTTAGCTTTGTCGTCGGCAACGTCTTTTAACTCGATGTTAATTTCGGAAATATCGTCGCCTCGTTTTATTTTTTTTGGTGAATCACTTTCGATATCTAATTCTCGTAAATCTTCAGCAATTTTTTTGTCAGAACTGTTATCGGTAATTTTTATTAATTCGCCGACAGGAATCTCTGAACCATCTATGATATCGTCGCCATCATCAACTTCAATGGCGTTTATTTCGGCTAACTCTGGTTTGCTTTGTAAATTTTTGGCAACAGGTATTTTTGCCAATGATGCTAGCGACATCAGTGCTTGATCGCCAGTGATAAGGACCAAGCGCTTGGCGTCTCCTTTGGCGGCTTGTTGCAATAGGCGCAAATTGATGGCACTTTGTAACACTCCGGTACGTTTTGGCGGAACTAGTGCAATAATTTTATCTTTACTAGCCTTAATCTTACCTATAATAGATGTGATGTCGTCTTCGGTGTCGATGTAAATTATGTCTTTTTCCATACCTATATTCTAAGAATCCGATTCAATTTATTTTTAATCAAGTCGTTGTCTTTGCTACCAATAATTGTATCATAGCCAACACGCAAAAGCCCCATTGCAGTTATGAAAGTATGATCGGTTATATCGCCAGTAACGTCAGTAATACCAACTACTTCTGATGGACGAACATGATGCACTGATGGTTTACGGGTAAAAGAAAGGTCTCGATGCCAATTTGATTCTTGAAGCGCCTTGACTAATTTTTTGAGGCTAGATCCACCGCCGCATAATAAAATACGATTCGGTAGATGATCAACCGCTTTAAATTCACCGAGAGCCAAGCCTACACCAGTTGTCCAAACTGCCACGGTCTTGTCTAATGCACGATTTATCTCTTGTACAACGTTTGGTTTAAGCTGTTCATTTTCGTTATCAATGTTGAGCTTTAACTTTTCAGCTTTGTCAAACGAAATCTCAAGCTCATTGGCGATAGTCCGAGTAAAGCTACGCCCACCAATGCCGAACATTTTCGTTCCCTCAACGCCGCCGTCGTCTACAACTGCAATATCGGTTGTACCACCGCCTACGTCAATTAGAATTGCCGTAAAATTACTGTTGGCATCATCACCTAACACACTACGACTAACTGCAAACGGCTCGGCCGCTACCGCAACAAGCTCCATCGATAATTCGTCAGCCACACGTTCTAGAGCCCCAATATGTACCATTGGCGCAAAAGCGGTATAAATCTGTACCGCCACATCGCGCCCCTGGAAACCAATTGGATTGCTAACCTTGTACGAATCAATGTGTATGCTAACTAACGCGCTATTAACCAATTTCACCTCAACATCTTTATTTCCAGTCTCAAGAGCGATTTGTTTTTGAGCTTTAATTTGAGCTCGTTCTTGAACCTTGTCGATGATAAAACCAACTTCAGCCTCGTCTAGCGGACGATCTGGCTGCGGGCGACGATAACGAATAGTATTAGTGTTACCTTTGACTAGTTCGCCAGCAATACCAATAATTACTCTTGTAGCTCGGACTTTTGCTTGATCTTCGGCTTGCACTAGAGCAGCTTCACAATTTTGCACTACACCAGAGATATCAGCTATAGCGCCAGAGTGCATGTCACCCAAACTCTGATGAGCGCGCCCCACGCCAACGACTTTCATCTCGTCATCTTCAATTTTCGCCACTAACGCCTTAACATATTCAGTACCAATATCTAAGGCCACGATGTAGTCATCGAGATTGTTGTTTTTACCCAAATGTTTTAGTTTCTCAAATACCATCTGAGCCATTATATACCAATATTGATTGTGGTAAAAGTTTAGC
>CAYXMZ010000004.1:6558-14993 GCA_964466345.1 uncultured Saccharimonas sp. (SeqCode) | reverse complement strand
CCGCAAATTTCTAGGCTAAAATCTCCAATTTTATAAACTTTGACTTTATCGCCATATCTATCCGAAAACTCGCCATGTGCCCCTAATTCTTGAGCTTCAGTTAATGAATGTTCAGACCAAGTAACCGGTAAATCGGCCTGTATTTGAGAATTGACTATTTTTTCTACTTCTTCAATCTGATCTGGAGTCAATTTTTCACCCCAAGAAAAGTCAAATCGAATCCTTTCATCGTTGATATTGCACCCTTTTTGCGCCACAGTTGCCCCTAGAACACGTCTGAGCGCCTCTCCAAGCAAGTGAGCGGTGGTATGGTATTTCACATTCATTTCACTATCACCGCTCAATCCGCCCTTGAAAACGCCCTTGGCGGCGGTTTGGCTTCTTTTTCTCTGTTCATCCATTTGAGCATTAAATTGCTCTCGCCAGTCGTCTGCAAGACCAATTCCCTGCCTAAACGCTTCTTCCGTAGATAGCTCCACTGGAAAACCGTATGTGTCATAAAGAGTAAACACCTCTTTACCAGTCAATCCGTTATCTTTTAGCTTGCTAAGTTCACGCAATCCCTTGGCCAACGTCTGGCGAAAGGCTTTTTCTTCTTTGTTTAATACTGCAATTATCTGATCACGCTGAGAAGCTATCTCTGGATAATGATTTACATAAATTTCTGTTACAACTGGTATTATTGCCTCTATAAAGTTCTGTTCTACTCCTAAATCAAAAGCATAACGAATTGCTCGACGCAACAAGCGTCTCATCACATAACCACGTTCTTTGTTACTAGGGGTGACGCCATCAACTGCCAAAAAAGTTGACGCCCGCAAGTGATCAGCGATTACACGCATACTTGCCTTGTTTGATTCATAATCTTTATCACTGATTTGCTCCAGTTTTTCTATAATCGGACGCATAAGACTCGTCTGAAATACATCTGGAATCTCAAGACTCGCCGCAGCAATGCGCTCAAGTCCACCGCCAAAATCAATATTTTGTTTATCTAGTAGCGCAAAACTACCATCGTCTTGCCTGCGATATTGCATAAAAACTTGGTTACCTATCTCAAGAAAACGTCCGCTATCGCTAGCTGGATGAGCCAGCCCGTAGCTTTGGTCGTGATTTTGCTCACCAAAATCATAAAAAACCTCACTATCTGGACCACACGGATCGCCAATTGGCGTAGTTTCTATACCGCCATTACGACTCCACCAGTTTTCCTTATCATCATAGAAAAATATACGTTCATTCTCTTTAATTCCACGCTCATCTCCTTCGGTTTGGCTACCAATTTCGACAATTTTTGCTTCAACCCCTTTACTACGAAAAGCCTGTTGCCAAATATTCGCCGCTTCATCGTCGCGAGGAATACCATGTGCTTCGTCACCAATAAAAGCCGAAACATATAATTTTTTTGGGTCAAGTCCAACTTTATCAGTCAAAAATTCAAAAAACCACTTTATTTGCTGTTCTTTTGTATAATCTCCCAAACTCCAGTTACCAAGCATCTCAAAAAATGTTGTGTGGCGATTATCACCTATATCATCAATATCTTGCGCACGGACGCATGGCTGACTGTCAACTAAACGTACTCCATCAGGGTGTGTTTTACCCAACAGATAAGGCAACAATGGTTGCATGCCACTACCAGTAAAAAGCGTTGTTGGGTCGTTTTCTGGAATTAATTTGGCACGCTCAATTCGAGCATGACCTTTTGATTTAAAAAACTCCAAATATTTCTGACGAATGGTATCAGCGTTCATATGAGAGATATTTTAACATCTTTCTTATATTATTGCGATAACGCATTCGATTTCAGTTAACAAGATGTTTAAACTTGTTCGGGTTTGGTACTTTCTGTAATCTGGAACTTTAAATTATAACTAGCATTTTCTATTATCAGAGTAAAACTCTGAGGGTCTACTTCATTATCATAAACATAAGAATAAACACTATTCCCTTCACTAAGTTCGATACAAGTATTAGTGTCGCTCTCAGCAATACTACAACTAATAGTTTCTGGATAGCTATAATTAAACGCCTTAAACACTTTAAGGGATTCATAAGCGTTTGTCAGATCCGACTTTATTGAAACACTAACTGCGTTGCTGGTCACACCAATATAACTAACTATAGTAACCGTTGCTAAAAGTACTATTACCACCACGGAGACCAAAAGCTCTATAATGGTAAAACCTTTTTTATATATTTCTCTTGACATTAAATACATACTACTTAGAGATTAACATAAACAGAAAGGCGACCGCAACTAAAACACAATTCCACCACCTAAACAAACTTGGCCGTCGTAAATTACTACTGATTGACCTGATGTAATAGCGCGTTGCGCCTCTTCTAGTTCAATTATTACTTCGCTGTTTTCGAGATTTAAAACGGCCTTAATAAGTGGAGCTTGATGGCGAATCCTTACACGATAACTTCCTGCCTTTGGCTCATAATTTATCCAGTGCAAATTAGTTAATCTAATATTTTTTTGCCATAAGTTGCTGTCATTTAAGTCAGTTGTAATGTAAACTTCGTTTTTAGCCATATCCTTACCAACTACATAATAAGGCAACCCGCCACCAACATTAAGTCCGTGTCTTTGTCCGATTGTGTAAAAAATCGCTCCATCGTGATAGCCCAAAGTCTGTCCAGATTTTTTATCAATAATTTTGCCAGGCGAAGTTTCTATATAAGCATTCAAAAAATCACGTATTCCAATTTGACCAACAAAACAAATCCCTTGTGAATCGGGTTTGTCGGCCGTAGTCAAACCACGCTTCGAAGCCATCGCTCTTACTTGAGTTTTTGTTAAATCGCCAATAGGGAATAGAGTCTTAGCTAAAGCTTCACCGGTAACACGATACAAGAAATACGTTTGATCTTTTTTGCTGTCTTCGGCTAGAAACAAATTAGCACATAGTGATTTTTTTGAGAGTGAGAAAGCTTGTGAGCAATCCGTATAAGGCGTCTGTGACATATCGTGATTTGGCGAGGACTGTTTGAGCGAAGCGAGTTCCGCAGACAAATAAAGAGATGTCGCAGGTGACTTATTCAGAGATTGTGAATTAGCTTTCGAACACTCAAAAGAATCGCTTTTTCTGGCATAATGTCCAGTAGCAATTAAGTCCGCTCCACCCTCAAGGGCCGTCTCTAAAAATAGCTTAAACTTGACCTCTTGGTTACACATAATATCTGGGTTTGGTGTATGTCCCTCTTTGTACTCGCGTATCATGTAATCTACTACTTTGTGTTTGTATTGAGTTTCAAAGTCAAAAACCTTAAAATCTATTCCTAAACGAACCGCCACTCTCTTTGCATCAGCCAAATCATCCGCCCACGGACAGCGTAAACCTGGCAAACTGCGTGTCCAATTTTTCATATAAACACCAGTTACATCATAGCCTTGTTCCACTAAAAGCGCGGCACTCAAAGACGAATCCACTCCGCCACTCATACCAACATAAACTCGTTGGCTCACGACTGCATTGCTCCAGTAATATAGAAAACGGCAATTTTTACTAACTCACCACCAGCCAACCACCATCCACGCGGCGTAGTCCACCAAGTGAAGGCGTTCCAATCGCCATCATCAACGACGGGATAGTTGAAAATCTTGACATTATGAGTATATCGAGTAAATTCTAAACTAGCACGACGCTGATGATAGCCTGATGTTACTAAAATTGCTGAATCAATTTGAGCTACAGAAAAAATCGTTTGCGAGTTTATGGCATTTTCTGAGGTAGTATTAGCATTTTCATCAATATAGATATCGTCTTCATCCACACCATCTTTTATAGCCTGTGTTTTCATGACAAAAGCGTTACTTGGACCAGTTTTGTCCTGAGCCGCGCCCGAAAATATAAGTTTTTTTACCCAGCCATTTTTGTAAAGTTTTATCGCCTGCTCAACTCTGGCGTTTGTATCTCCACCAGATATAGCCACAGCAGCGTCCGCTTGTAAGCAACGCGAAGCAGTAGGGGACATATCAGGCTTTTCGCCACAACCAACAAAATCGCTTGGTTGCAAATACCAACCAATCGCAAATGTTGCTAAAATTACAACAGACAGGGTAGAGAACAGCCATTTAATCATTTTTGAATCCTTTTATATTCAGAAGTTACAACGTCTCTGATAATTTTACTGGCACGAGCGATATTAGCCGAATTTGACAATTTACCCAAAGATATCCTGATACTTCCGTCGGCCACCTCTGGTTTTAACCCGATAGCCTCAAGAACGTGCGATCTCAAACCCTGATTAGCGGCGCAAGCACTTCCAGTTGCCACCATTACACCCCTGTTTTCGAGCAAAAAAACCAATCTTTCGCCGTCTATTTTTGGAAAAGATACGTGCAAAAAGTTGCTTAATTTATGCTTAGTTTGTCCTGAAACAATCATCTCGGGAAAGGCTTTTTGCAAATCAGCCTGTAATTTATCGCGCAACTCCCCCAACCTCTTTGTCTCATGAGATCGTCGACTGCTGGAAAGTTTAAGAGCTTCAGCAAAACCCACTACGCTAGCAACGTTTTCGGTGCCACTGCGCAACCCACGTTCTTGACCACCACCTAAAATCTGTGGCTGTAGTCTTACTTTGCTTGATACCCACAACAAGCCTGTTTGTTTTGGACCATAAATCTTAGATGCATTTAACGTCAACATGTCTATACCAAGGCGCGCTACATTTATATCAAGTTGTCCAGCCCCTTGCGAAGCATCGGTGTGAAAATATATTGGAGTTTTATCACCTTTTTTTAAACGTTTCAGGCGTTCCGCCTCAACAACCGACGCAATTGACCTAATGGGCTGAATAGTTCCCAACTCATTATTAGCTAGTGTTATACTCACCAAAGTCGTCTTAGGCTGAATAGCTTTTTTGACCTCTTGTTCGCTAATCATTCCATCAGAATCAGCTTTTACCAGTGTGTGAGGACGGTTTGAAGTACACGCCAAAACTGACTGATGCTCTATATTACTCGTTACGACATGTCCTTTATCAACACCAAAAGCCAAGTTAATAGATTCGGTTGCGCCAGCTGTCATAACCAAATCAGCCGATTGAGCTCCAATTAATTGGGCAATTGTGTGTTTTGCCGATTCATATTCACGACGAACTTCTACGGCTAGATTATATGGACTAGACGGATTATAAAACTTTTCACTAAAATATGGCAACATCACAGTCAGCACGTGTTTATCAACGGGAGTGGCCGCGGCATGATCCAAATAAATAATTTCTTTTTTTATCACCCTTCAATTATACCTTATCCAATACATATCGTCATAGTACGTGAATACCGACCGTTACCGCCTGCTTCGGTATTTTTTCGGGGTACGCTTTTGGCTCGCTCTCGCCTACGGCGAGCAGCCTCGCCAGCGCTCGGCTTCGTGCGGTTCGGCGCACTCACAGCCCCCTCTAAAATACCGAGGCAGACGGCTTTCTAATCTAAATTTTATGCCACTTTTTTTGTAGGCTTGTTATAAACAAGCTGAGAAACTTTATCGTAATACGAGTCAACCGCCAAAACAAAATTATCAAGCTCTTCGTCAGATATAAATTCACCACGTTGGGCGCTAACTTTAAGTACGCCTTCACGATAAATCTCATAATGCAAAGTTAGTTGTTTTTGGCTATCAAAGAAGTACCAGTTCAAGATGTCATCATTAAAAAAATACCGAGTTTCATTAGTCGGAACTTCGCCGAACAAAGAACCGCCGATTTCACCTTCGCGCTGTTTTAGCTCGTCAATACTCAAGTTTTGTTGACGTATTTTAAGTGCACGATTTAAGCTATTTGCGACAAAATTACCCCTATTAGTCTTATTTATGACTAGGTTGTTTTGACGTAATTTTTCTAGATTTTGTCCAATCTCAAATAATTGCGCAGAAACAGGATTAATTAATTCTGTTGTTTTAACTGATTTTTCAGCCATATTTGGAACAACAAAATTATAAGCCTGTTCAACTTCAGCACGAACAGCATTCAAATCAATAGAATTATTGTGATTTTCTGGTTGCATGAGTTTAACTTATTTAAGTTTGAACAATGTGCGAGCATTAGCAGTGGTTATATTCGAAAATTCAATTAACGACATTTGTCGCATATTACTATTGAATTCGGCTATTTCCCTTATAAACGCCGGCTCATTTATATTTATTTTACCACGTAAACAGCCTGGTGTCAAAAAAGGAGCGTCTGTCTCGAGTATTATTTTATCCAAAGGCAGGCTAGAAAATAATTGTCTTTGGTTATCATCTTTTGTAAATGTGCTAATTCCATTGAGTGCAAAATAAAAACCCTGATTTAATCCCTCTTCGGCATCAGACTTATTACCAGTAAAACAATGTAAAACACCTCTTATTTGGTAAGATTTAAAATTGTCTAAAACCGACCAAAAATCCTCAAAAGCCTCCCTAACATGAAATACAAACGGCAAGTCTTTATCATAATGAACAGCTAGGTCAATTTGCTCTTCCAAATTTTTTATCTGTAGTTGTCGCGAAATAGAACTACGAAAATAATCCAAGCCAATTTCACCAATTGCAACTAATTTAGGTGTCTTGTCTATTAAAATTTGCTTCATCCAATCTGTTGTTTGATTATCGTAATGAGGATGAGTTCCAATAGTTGCAAAAATTTCGTCATATTTAGAAGCTAGTTCTAGCGCTCTTTTGGAGCTTTTTTCGTTGGTACCAATACAAATCATTTGCTCTACGCCAGCTTTGTGTGCTTTAGCAATTACATCAGTTGTTGGTATTGGATAATCTTCTTCGTGAACGTGGCAATGTGTATCAATTAGCCGTAGTTTTGGTTTCATCACTGTTAGTCTGGCTATGTTTATAGATTTTTGGAAACAGCACGCCCTCGATTGGTTTTATACTACCACTGGCAAAAGTATCAATAATTTTTTGAGAAGTATCAGGCAAGAACGGAACTAACAAACGCCCTATCTGAACCAAAGCACTTGACGCATAAACAAGCACCTCACTCAAATGTGCCTCGGCATCAGTCTCTTTACCAATTTGTGAAGCTATTTCCCAAGGTTTTACGTTATCGATGTATCTGTTAAGACTACGCACCATCGCCCAAACTTCATCAAAAGCCTTGTCAAAATTTAACTCGCACATTGCTTCGTTGTAGGCACCCATATCGTGCTTATCGGGAAGTAAATCACCTATGACTCCCGCCTGATAACGTGTCACCATGCCAGCCACGCGCTGAACCAAATTACCCAAGTCGTTAGCTAATTCGTTATTATAAGCATCCTCAAATTTTTGCCAGGTAAAGTCACCGTCCTCTTGCGAGGGAATATGCCTTGCAAAATAATAGCGAAAAGCGTCCACGCCATAATTATCTATAATTTCATTTGGGTCAACGACGTTACCGATGCTTTTACTCATTTTTACACCACCAACATTAATATGACCATGTACTAGTAAGCATTTCGGCAATGGCAAATCAAGCCCAAGCAAAATTGCTGGCCAAAGTCCGGCATGAAAACGCAAAATATCCTTGCCAACCACTTGTAAATCAGCTGGCCAATATTCTTGATAACTCGGATCGTCAGGATAACCAAGAGTCGTAATATAGTTTGATAGAGCATCCAGCCAAACATACATTACCTGTGTGTCGTCATCAGGAACAACAATTCCCCAGCTCAGGCTTTTGCGCGGACGAGATATACTGACGTCTTGCAGACCATCTTTCATTAGCTCCAAAAATTCTCTTTTTCGAAATTCTGGAACAATCCGTATCCTATCAGATTCAACGGCCTCTCTAACTTGATCAGAAAAAGTACTGGCTTTGAAAAAATAGTTTTGCTCGCTCAAACGTTTGTAAGGAGCGTTGTGATCTGGACAAACGCCATTATTTGCAGCTGCATCTTGGTCGGACACAAAAGCCTCGCACCCTTCACAGTACCAACCCTCATAGGTGTTTTTATAAATATAAGGTCTAAGTCTGCGCCAAATTTCTTGCACTGCCAGGACATGGTGTTCATCGGTAGTACGCACAAAATCCGTATAACTAGTCCCTATCTTGGTCATCAAGTCTTTAAAAGCAAGATATGTTTGGTCAACATAAGCCTTAGGCTCTAGCCCAGCTGCAAGGGCCTTGGAAGCAATTTTATTGCCATGTTCATCTGTTCCCACTTGAAAACGCACTTCTTCGCCAGTTTGTTTTTGATAACGCGCCCAAATATCAGCCAACAAATAATCAAGGGCACTACCAACGTGTGGTGCCGCATTGACATAAGGGATGGCAGTTGTGACATAAGCTTTTTTCTTCATCAAGTTTAATTATATCACAGGGGCTTTCCGTTGACGTTTCTCTTTAGAGTATTGACTATTTTAGCTAAATATGTTACAATAACAGCGCTTGAGGAGTTTTGATGGATTACATCGATTTCTCATGATCGTTAAAAGCTTACTTGTAAAAAA
>CAYXMZ010000004.1:0-6458 GCA_964466345.1 uncultured Saccharimonas sp. (SeqCode) | reverse complement strand
GTTAACCGGCAAACCTTCAAAATTGGATTGGGCGACGTTTTATATGTTGCTCAATATAGTGGCTCTCGGCTTCCCGCTGGGGCCACTACTCTGCCCGAAGGGGCAAAGATAAGGTTCTTTAAGGTCGACGTGACCTTTTAGAACGCCGTGTTGTTCGACGTCAGCCCCGAGAAAAGGGGCAGATAGGAGCCAAAAATGGCCGTAGCTGAAAAAAAGGGACTGAGTCAAAACGAGATTGATGCCATAGTGCATTTTTCTCACTTAGAATTCAACGAGTTCATCGACGATCCCGAAAGCCCGGCGTTTCTGGATATTCCACAGAACGCTTTTATGTCCACTAAGGATTATTTTGATGAAGGGGGGAGTGAACTGGCCCTGAACCTAAGTTGGGTCTGGAAGAGTTAAATCTCCCAACTAGCAAACCCAAAGCTAGGATAAAAAGTCCTTGGGCAATAATACCACAGGGGAAGTTCCTGGGCGCTCGACAAGCGGACACCGTCAAGTAAGTAAGCTTTACCCACCCCCGTTTTTACGGGGGTTTTCTTTTTATTTATCGTTAAGTTTTATAAATTTTTGCAATCTCTAACCAATTGGCAATAGATAAATCTTCAGCTCTGATACTGGAATCAATACCAGCTTTAGCAAGCAAATAGTCTACTTCTGTTTTTTGCATATTTAAGCCCCCTGCTAAACTTGATCGTAGTTTTTTACGTTTGGCAGAAAATCCAGCTTTGACCAAACGCCAAAATAACTTTTCGTATTCTTGGCCGACCAGTGTTCGATGGCGGGTTTTTAATATCACTACTTGACTATCGACTTTAGGAGGTGGAGTAAAAAGTCGCGCTGGAACTTCTGCGCCCAAAAAAACCTCTGCGTATATCTGGGCATTGATAGAGAGAAGGCTCATATCTCCTGGAACACCTGCTAACCTCTCGGCGACTTCTTTTTGTACTAGTAGCACTGCTATTTTTGGCCTACAAGGTGTCTCAAACAGCCTACGAACGATTTTTCCAGTGATATAGTAAGGAATATTGCCGACTACTTTATAGCCCTCTGGGAGGCTCCTGAGATCAAATTCCAATATGTCTTCTCTAATGACGTGTAAATTAGTCCCTGGGAACTGCTCTGGCAATTTATCAGCTAGGTCTTGGTCAATCTCTACCGCTATCACCTCTTTGGCTCGACGCAATAATTCCGCTGTTAAAGCTCCCTGACCTGGACCTATCTCGAGTACAATATCCTCGGCCGTAAGTTCAGCTGAGTCGGCTATCGCCTTTAACGATGCTTTATCTCGCAACCAGTGTTGTCCCAGATATTTTTTGGGCGCTACCATAAACTAAACTCCATTTCCGTTAGTCCAGTCCGTTGCCAAATCAAATCCATCTGGGTATCTTGCCACAAAACCACCTGTGTCATAAACTTTACCAAGCCCCAAGCTAGTCTCTACGATTGAGCAACGAGGATATCGCGACAAATCGGCTGCAACCAGCACGTATCCATCTTGGTCGACTTTAGCTCCGTCTGAACGCACTACATAACTACCGCCACAAAAGCCAACTACTACGTTCATAGGCAAATCATAATAAGTCTCACGATGTGCCACACCACTACTATCGGTAAAGAAGTTTACCCCTTTGTTTTTTGTCAAACCGTCACCTGGTTCAACACCGATGATTTCTGTTTGGGTTTGCGGTTTCTTGGTTACTACCGAGTTTACCTCTGTACGAGAAGCTTCTTCGCCGTTGATAGTTACGATATCATAAACAACTGTCCTCGAACCTAAAACACCAGCTGTTTTAATCGCTTTGTAACCGATTGGCTTACTAGTGTCATATATTCTCTCCACAGGGAAGTCGACAGGCTCATCAACAGTTACCGTTTGCCTGCCCTCGCGCCAAACCTTTATAGTCATTCCTTCAGTTATAAGTGTATAGACACTTGGCGAAACAAGGTCATCACGAGTCAAAGTTACTCCCTTTTCTTCGAGCATCTCGCCAACGGTTTTTGCCATAGTGCGAGCAGTAAAAGTTTTGCCATACAAATTAAACGTAACTGGTGTAGCGCGTGTAATTATTAGCATTAAACCAGCGCCGTCGGCAAGCTCTTCGCTACGCTCTACCTTTGCCAAATCACCGTCGTGAATCACAATTCCAGCATCGCTAGCGATTTGCTCGGCAGTCTGATAGGGTGTCATTATTTTTTGTCTTGTATTATCGTCAACGACAATCACGGGTCTTGCTCTATAAATATTCACCTGATAGGATTCGGCTGTTAGCTGTTCGTCTCGTGATGGCTCAACTGTATCTCTGTCGTCTAGGGTTATACCGGCTTCTTTTAGCGCCTCGGCAATAGTGGTAGCTTTGGTTACGATTTTTTTGTCAATCTCACGGTCATGAATAGCGACTAGGTGTGTTTCGGCAGAACTATTGTTTGCTAATACTTGTGGACGACATCCTAAAAACCACATCAAACCAGCAAACGCTATCACGAACAAAGCGCCAAGAGATATCCCGAATTTAAACGGTATTTTTTTCATTATATCTATTTTAGCAGATTTAGATTTTCTCTAGACGAGCATATTCAACGTTAAGACGCTTAGTTTTGCCACCATTAAATTCAACCGTTACTGCCAAACCATCAACATCTATAATTTTGCCCTCGCCAAAAGCCGATGAGCGGACTAAATCACCTACGCTAAATGGTTCATCACTGTAAAATTCTGACTCCACCATGCTTGGTTGATCCACCATTGATGTGGTTTGCGCCGCACCATCAATTTCGTCGATAAAACGCGACGCTTCATTATATGTAAAGCCTCCGTATTGCATTCGGCTGTGAGCATAGGTAATAATTAGCTCCTCGCGTGCTCGTGTCATTCCGACATACATTAAGCGTCTTTCTTCTTCAAGTTCGGCTTGCCCCGATTCGTAAACCCTGGAATGCGGTAAAATCCCTTCTTCAGTTCCTACGACAAAAACTATCGGGAATTCTAACCCTTTAGCTGAGTGTAGTGTCATCAAAGTAACTTTTTGGGTCTCGGTCGAACTATCTGCGCTTGACATCAAGGCTGCTTCAGCCAAAAAATCTTCCAAACTGGCAAAGTTTTGTGCATCAACCAACAAGGCGTCTAAGTTAGCTAACCTATCCTCTGCTTGTGGCGTCCCGTCGTTCAGAAAATCACGATAATTAAATTTTGAAATAACTTTTTCAATAGTAGCAGCTGGACCTAACTGATTAATTTCGGAGGCAATTTTCGCTAAATCATTCCCGAATTGAGACAAAGCTATACGGGCTCGCGGTGTTATATCTGGTGCTTTTTCAACAGACTGTAAGGCCGATATTATATCCATATCAGTTTCAGCTTGCCAAGCGTAAAACTTTTCAAGGCTCACAGCGCCAATGCCTCTAGTTGGAGTATTTACAATTCGATTAAAACTTATCCTATCTTTAGGCTGATAAAGCAGTTTAAGATAAGCTAAAATATCTCTAATTTCACGCCTATCATAAAATCTAACACCGCCCACTATCTGATAAGGTAAGCCAAAACGCAGAAAAGCCCGTTCAAAAGCAGTGCTTTGTGCATTTGTGCGATATAAAATTGCAAAGTCATCATAAGATCTCACCCCAACTGTAACTTGATTATTTATTGCTTGAGCAACAAAATTAGCTTCCTCGCCATCATCTCTGAGTCCACAAACCTGAACTGGTGACCCTTGTTCAGCTTTGGTCCAAATTTTTTTATCAGTACGCTGACGATTATGAGATATAACCCGATTAGCCGCCTCTAAAATACTGGCAGTACTGCGGTAATTTTGCTCTAATTTAACAACTTTTGTACCCTTGAAATCTCTTTC
This sequence comes from uncultured Saccharimonas sp. (SeqCode), assembly GCA_964466345.1. Classification (GTDB taxonomy): domain Bacteria; phylum Patescibacteriota; class Saccharimonadia; order Saccharimonadales; family Saccharimonadaceae; genus UBA1547. The sequence goes on along the minus strand of CAYXMZ010000004.1, from coordinate 2,604 downwards.
AAAGTTCAAAATATTAGTAAAATCTGCTCCTCTCCAACTAAAAATCGACTGCCAATCATCACCAACTACACAAATGTTGCGCTTCGCACCAACTAAGCTTTTTACTATGTTGTACTGTACAGAGTTGGTATCTTGATACTCATCAATCAATATGTGGTCAAATCTGCGTTGCCACTTGTGCCTTACATCATCTTTTTCTTGTAACAGCTTCAAAGCTTCAAGCAACAAGTCATCAAAGTCTAGTGCGCCGGCTTTTTGTCTCATTTCTTCATATTTTTGGTACACTTTAGCAATATCTCTTTGGCGCGAATAATTACCTGATTCATTAACTTCGTCAGCACCAATCATCTGATTTTTGTTTGTTGAAATTAAATTCGAGACCATCTTTGGTTTTAGTTCTTTTTCATCAATCCTAAGAGATTTCATTGCCTGTTTAACGAGCCCTGTTCTATCATCTTCATCATAGATAATGAAATTCGACGGAATACCAATTTTATCTCCGTCAATCCTCAATAATTTGACGCAAATACTGTGAAAAGTCCCCATCCAGGGCATAAAATTGCGCTGAGTACCATCGCAATTGAGCAATTTACCCAAGCGAACACGCATCTCACGGGCCGCCTTGTTAGTAAAAGTTACTGCCAAAATTGCCTCTGGAGCAACATGTTCCTGTCCAATAAGATAAGCGATCCGATGAGTCAAAGTGCGCGTTTTACCACTGCCAGGACCTGCCAAAATTAATAGCGGCCCTTCTGTCGCTTGCACAGCTTCCGCCTGAGCGGCATTTAATCCCTCTAAAAAATTCATACTTTTATTATGCTACAAATTAATGCCAAAACTAAAATTTGGCAAAACTACAAAATAAACTACGGCCCCCGCTCCTACACCAAGTAAAACTAGCAGCAATACCCAAAGTATTATCTTGACAATTCCGCCTTTTTTCTTGGGTTTCTTTTTGTCTACTATCGCTTGGTTAACAGTGTTTTCTTCGTCGTAAATAGCTGGTGACGTCTGATTAGTAGACTCTGTTTTAGAAAAACTACTTAATGGTATATTCCCTGGTGTCTGAGTCATAGAACTTGTTGAAAACGCCTGATCTTTGGGTTGTTCAACTTCTGGCTTAACGTCATCTTGAACAGGAGCGTCTATATTTTCATAATCTCTTGCTACACTACTGGATTCGACCAATAGAACGTCGCTTTGAAGTTCAGCTGGCAAGGGCGTAGCAACGGCTGGCGTGCTGTTATTGATTTCCGAATCAGCGGTTATTACATTGTCGTCAGAATTACCACTGATAGATTCGGTTGACGAAAAAGCGCCGAGTGGACGTTTTTCAACCTGAGCATCCGGTATAAAAGGCGACTGTGGCTCCTCAATCTTTGGCGTATCCTCTGATTGTGGAGTTGGCGTAGTTTCTGTTAGAGGTGTACTCGCAGGCACTTCTACTGGCGCTGACGATGACTGAGAAGTAGTTGCAGGACGAGATGTCGTCCCCGAGTTAACAACATCCATAAAACGACCGTTTCGACGGCCCGCCAAAGACGGAATCGGACGATCGGTTGTACTTGTTGTCGGAGCAGTAGGGACAGTCGTAGGACTTGCGGAATTATCTGATGGAATACTATCAATAGCAGGCGAATCACTCATCAGCTGATTCATAGCTTTATCTAATTCTTCGTAATCAATGTCTTTCACTGTCCACCCCTTTATTTTTTTGATTTAGGTTTATGAGCTTTTTTTATTATTTCATTAAACGTGTTTGGTTTCAAGCTTGCACTTCCTATCAACAGACCGTCAACCCCAGTTGTGTTGATATAACTAGAGGCACTATCTTCATCGACGCTACCGCCATACAATACTCTAATGTCTTTGCCGGCCTTTGGGCCATACAGATTAGAGATTTGGTTGCGAATTGAACGTACAGCTAATTCAATATCCGACGGACGAGCGTTATCTCCTGTACCAACGGCCCATACTGGCTCATAAGCGATAATTACGCCTTTAAGTTCGTCGCTAGTAATATTAGCAAGCCCCCCAAGCAACTGATCGCTAATGACATCATCGGTCTCACCACTCGAACGTTCCCACGCAGTTTCGCCTATACACAAAATCGGCTGGATATCATTTCTTATTGCCGCAGCAACCTTACTACGGATATCTTTATCATTTTCGCCAAAAATATGTCGCCTTTCGGAATGACCAACGATGGCATATTGCACAATACCTCTTAATTGTGTCGCCGAAACCTCGCCCGTAAAAGCTCCTTCATCACGCCAATAAAAGTTCTGTGCAGCCAATTTAAATTGACGCAGGTTAACCTGTATACTAAGCGATTGTATGGTAAATATTGACGGTGCAAGCACTACCTCAACATCCCGACGAACCTTAACTAATTCGGATAATTTATGAAGATACAGGCTGCTTTCCTGCATATTAAGGTTCATTTTCCAATTACCTACAATTAGCTTTTTATCGTGCATATTTTTACACCGCTTATGTTTTGTTAATTTTATTGTACGCCAATTTGAAACTCTAGTCTAGATATAAAATAATCACCTACGGAGATCCTCCCTCTATAGGTGATAAAAACTCTAGTTTTGGTGA
>CAYXMZ010000003.1:1992-34852 GCA_964466345.1 uncultured Saccharimonas sp. (SeqCode) | reverse complement strand
CGGCTTGTCTGGCCTTTTTTAGTTGGTATGAAGCTACGACTCTAACTCTCGACCTGTTTTAATTTTTGTTTGCTCTTTTACGAGCGAGCGGATCAAGGATGCGTTTGCGTAGACGCAATGATTTTGGTGTAACTTCTAGTAACTCGTCATCTTCTATGAAATCCAGGCATTGTTCTAGACTTAATTCGGTAAAAGGAGTTAATTGTACGGTGCCATCGCTTGATTTTGAGCGCATATTAGTGAGATGTTTGGCCTTGCAGACGTTTATTTCTATATCTTCACGACGATTAGCTAATCCTACGATTTGACCAGCATAAACTTCGACTGCTGGTCCGACAAAAAGTTCCCCACGCGCTTCGGCTGGCTCAAGTGCATAAGGTGTAGTTGTCCCTGCTTCGAAAGCAATTAACACACCATTGCGGGTTTTAGGTGTTTTTTGGCCGAGTGGTTGATAACCACGGGGTAATGTATTCATAATCACTGTGCCTTTTGTGGCAGTCAAAAGTAAACTTCTAAGACCAATTAAGGCACGAGTAGGCATTATATAGACGAGCCTAGTTGTACTGGTTGGGGTTTGCTCTTGTTTGATAGTTTCAGCGTGTCTAGCGCCTAGTTCTTGACTTATGACACCGACAAATTCTGGTGCGATTTCTATCATCACCTCTTCAACCGGCTCTTTTTCGACCCCGTCGTCATAAATAGTTACCACTTGTGGTCGGCCAACTTCAAATTCGTAACCTTCACGCCTCATAGCTTCAATTAGTACGGATAAGTGTAATTCGCCTCGCCCAGAAACTTTAAAGCCTAACCCTTCGTTTTCTACTTTTAGACTAACATTAGTCTCGAGTTCACGATCGAGTCGCTCCCCGATTTGGCGTGATGTATTAAATTTTCCCTCTTGACCCTTTATAGGGCTAGTGTTCGGTCCGAGATAAATACTTATTGTCGGTGCCTCGATGTCTATAATCGGTAAGGCTTCTGGATGGTCTATATCAGTAATTGTTTCGCCAATTTTAATGCCAGACATGCCAACCAAGGCAACGATATCTCCCGCGCTAGCACTCTCGACTTCTTCGCGTCCGAGACCTCTGTAGGTAAAAATTTTATCAATTTTACCTGTAGTGGTCTGTCCGCCACGATCGAGTAAAACTATAGGTTGGTTCTTGCGAGCTATGCCACGGTTAATTTTTCCAACAGCATATTTGCCCAAAAAAGAGTCGTACTGCAAAGACGCTATAAGCATTTGCAACGGTTGTTCGCCGTCTGACGATGGGGATGGAATTTCGTTGATTATTGCTTCGAAAATAGGAGTTAAATCGGCTTTTTCATCACTGTTGGACGGAAGGCTCTTCCACGATTTACCACTTCGGGCAATCGCGTAATAAATTGGATAATTTAGCTGAGAATCATTTGTTGCTAATTCTAGAAAAAGATCGGAAATTTCGTCTATTACGGCCTCGATACGACTAGCAGGTTTGTCTATCTTGTTGATTACTACCACTGGTCGTAATCCTAAAGCCAAGGCCTTGCTGAGCACAAATTTAGTCTGTGGCATTGGGCCTTCTTGTGCGTCTACTATCAAAAGTACGCCGTCTGCCATATTAAGCGTGCGTTCAACTTCGCCACTAAAGTCAGCGTGACCGGGTGTATCTATGATGTTTATCTTATAATCACCCCAATATACAGAGGTTTGCTTAGCTGTGATAGTAATACCTCGCTCGTGTTCCTGATCGCCACTGTCCATAATAAGCGTTTGACTCATTTCAGCTTGGTTATCACGAAAAGTATGGCTTTGTTTTAATAAGCCATCTACCAGAGTTGTTTTACCGTGATCAACATGAGCAATAATTGCCACGTTGCGAATGAATTTTGAGTCTTTCATAAAAATATACCCGAATTCTCGGGTTCCTGTGTAATTATAGCATAAATTGATAAAAAATCCAGAGGTTCAGGATAATCCCTATTCTCTGGATAAAAATATATCTTTGTTTGGTGACCCCAAGGAGAGTCGAACTCCTGTTACCAGGATGAGAACCTGACGTCCTAACCACTAGACGATGGGGCCGTACATTAACGGTATAATTACTTTAACAGATAAGCGTTGTCTAGTCTACTGTTTTTTACCAAACTTTTCAATAACTGATATAAGCTTTTTTGGTGTGATTTCGGCTTTTATTAAATAGGCATCAACGTTTCGTTCTATCATCATGCGCGATTCGTCGTCTTGTTCAAAATTAGTTAAAACAATTACTCGTGAGTTAGGTATCAAGTCTTCTTTTCCGCCTCTTAAGGCTTTTAGTATTTCTCCGCCACGCCTTTCAGGCAACATCACGTCGAGTAATATTAAATCGTATTGTTTGTTACGCGCGGCTATGAGGCCGTCATTGCCGTCAACCATCCAGTCGACTTCATAACCGGCCTTTTTGAGGCTACGAACATACATCTCGCCGATGAAACGGTCGTCCTCTATGCATAAAATGGTTTTTATCATTTGTTTGATTATCCCCTGTACATCGAATGGTTTTTTATCCATCCGTCACCTTCTTTGATTAATTTCTCATTACTATTATTATCTGTTTTGAGCTTATCTGCAACTTTTTCATAAATTGGTATTGAGACAGTAAAAGTAGAACCATAACCATCGCGACTACGAACACTAATATTACCTCCGTGGGACTCTACTATCGCTTTGCTTATATAAAGACCAATACCAGTCCCAGCCACTGTTTCTCGTGAGCGATGAGATCGATAGAATTTTTTAAATAGATTGCTTACAACGCTTTCTGGCATGCCAATCCCATGATCTTCAACGTAAACTTCGACGAAATCACCATTAACTCGCGCCGATACTTCTATTGTGCCACCTACGTTACTGTATTTGATAGCGTTGTCAATCAGATTAGAGAACACCTCGCTCATACTGCCCTTATCAACAGCGATGGTTGGTAAATCATCAGGTATGTTAACAGATAATAAGCGATTTTGTGAGCTAGCTCTTAGTGCCATATCGTCGGCTATAATTTCATAAACTTCACTAGGCTTTGCTTCGGCTAGGTGCACTTTAAGGTGACGCCGATCATAACGCGAGGTGTTGAGAATATTGTCTATATAGCCGGATAATTGGTTAGATGAAATCATTAAGCGATGAAATAATTGTTCCTGGTCGCCTTTTAGTGATTCTCCTAGTTCGTCTTGCAAAATATCAACGTAACCTTTGATGACAGTGATTGGCCCGCGTAACTCATGGGCTGCAAAAGCAATAAAATCGAGATCTTCTTCGTCGTTAGTGTAAACTGCGGTACGATCAATCAATACTAGCACCGTCTCTGGTGAAAGCCCTTTACGATATGAAGCTATGACGTCAAAAAAGTGTCTTTCCTCTTCGTTTGGTAATTTATCTGGTACGCGTGTCCAAATATGATCGGCTTTTACTTCGTCTTTGACGCATTTTACCAGCCAGCTTTCTATATTGTCATTGCCATTAAAAAGTAATTTTAATTTTTTTGTTCCGTCCGAATCGACCGAAATTGGCGCTGAATCGTTAGCAAAAATTATTTTTTGCGCGCTATCAAGTGCGATAAATCCACAATTTGACATATTTACCGCTTTTTGGGCCACAGAAACACTAGAAACTTGTTTTTTGTCGGTGGTTTTGTTACGTTTTAAGGCTAAATCATAAAGCATCTGCGTGGCATATCGGATAGCCGGATCGGTGTTAGGTTCGGGTGGTGCAAGTTCGTTTTGTTCATTTGAAACGTCGAGAATTGTTGATAATAGGGTTTTAGTTGTTTTAGTGGTAGAGTACGTTAAGTAAATGCCTATTAAAACACTAATAATTAAGGCTGCCGCTATTACAGTCCAAAAAAGCCACGAATCTAAAGTAAAATGTCCAGTAAAAAAGATTAACTCACCTACTATTGCGATTAATGCAGATTGCAAAGCAATAGCCAGCAAGACCTTTTGGCGAATAAATTTTTGCCAAAATTGATCAATTAGCTTCGGGTTCTGGTTCTGGAGCTTGCCAGGTTGCATTTCCTTCTCCGTTATTTGGTATTGCGGTTATCCAAGTTTGACCTCTTACTAGAGCGATATCGTTGCCTTCGCTATCGGTGAAACTTATTTGACTGGTCTGAGATGATTTATTCCAAACTGCTTCTATTGCTAAACCGTTTTGGAATATTATTGCTCTACCACTGCCTATGGTTGTAATTTGCTCATGATTTTTGTAGTCGCCAGTGTTATATTCTTCGACAAACATAGCAATTACAACGCTTGGTGTGATTTGCCCCTCTTCTCGATCTACGTGGGCTTCTCCAGCTTGCGAGCGAAGATAGGTATTAGTGGCCGAGTCATAAGTATAAGAACTGTTGTATAGGTAGCTACTAATAGTGATGTCAAATTGAATAGCGTTTGGTTCGGTGGAAGCTTTTCCGTCAACTCGACTAAAACCAGTGAAATCAGACGTGGCATAGCCTTTTTCGGCATTAAGAGTATCGAGGTTCTCAAAACTAGTGTAAACGTTATGGGGTGCGTATCTGTCGTCGGATCGCCAATATGCTCCAGCATTGAAAAACTGATCTAAATCACGATGAGAGCCGTTTCTAAGCTCTTCTAAGGCATCATCACTACCGCCAATGTGTGCAATACTAGCATCAAATGCTGTAGCCCAGTCGATATAATATGGCCTTACACTACGTACTGGGCCGATAAGTTGGGGTTTTTGCTCTTGATATAGCACTAGGAAGCGTGTTATCCCTCCTTCTGCGATAGCCTCAAATACTACTCCGCTGTTTTTTAAACCAGACTGTGGTCGTGCGTCAGGACTATTTTCTATCATTACTCCTGTTATTGGAATTTTTGTAGTAGCTTCATCGTTAACTAGTGAGCCAGTTAAGGGAGAATAATATTTTATAACTTCTTTTTTTATCTCTTTCGCAGGAGGATTGTTTGTGTTAGTCTTTTGATTTAGTAAGATAAAAACTGTCATTATTCCAGCAATAATAACCAACAAAACTCCGCCGATAATAAAAAATAATTTACGTCGAGTCATGGGTTTACGTTGACGCAACATGTTGAATTTTTTGAATTTTAGGTTCTTAAAAAAAATCATAGCTTAAGCAGTATTATAGCAGAAAAATTCATTAAACTAGAGACTTTTTATTGTTTTTTCAAGACGTTTTAGAACTTTTTCGCGTCCTAATACAGCCAAGGTTTCATTTAATGTTGGGCTAAATGGAGTCCAAGAAATCGCCAAGCGAATTAAGCCAAACAAAACCATTGGTTTACTATTAGTCTTTTCGAGCAATGAATTTAAGGTTTCTTGTAAATCAGCTGCTTCATATGAACTGGACTGAAGTTCAGAATATGTAGTTTCAAGTAGCTGTTTTAGCTCCGAAGTCGGTATTTTACCAAGTTTTTTATCGGTAGATATTAAATCGTAATTTATCTCTGGTTCCTCGAAAAAGTAACTAGTCATTAATGGTAAATCGGCTAAGGTTTTTAATCTATCTTGAACTATCGCCAGGACTTGTTTTTTATAAGACTCGTCGGCGTTTTTGGCGCTATTATTCCAGAAACTTTCTACTCTTTGATATAAGTCGTCTAAAGTCAAGCGACGTATCCATTGGCCGTTAGTCCAAAGTAGGCGTTTTTCATCAAAAATAGCTCCGCTCCGATGAACTCGGTTTAAACTAAATTTCGAGATTAACTCTTCTAGACTAAATATTTCCTGTTCAGTGCCGTCGTTCCATCCCAAACTAGCGATAAAATTTAGCATCGCTTCTGGTAAAATTCCTTCTGCGCGATAATCCAAGACGTTTTTTGCTCCATCGCGTTTACCGAGCTTCTTTTTGCCGTCAGGAGCCATTACATGAGGTACGCAAGCAAAAACTGGTGGCTCTATTCCAAGAGCTTCATATAAAGATAGGTATTTTGGGATAGATGGGATGAATTCAAGTCCGCGAATGACGTGTGTTATTTTCATTTCAATATCGTCAATGACATGAGCAAAGTTATAGGTTGGCAAGCCGTCGCTTTTAATTAATATAAAATCATCTAAGGCTTCTGGTCCAGCTGATAAATCTCCCATAACTGGATCAGACCAAGTCCAGCGTTTAGGGTTACTAACCTTAAACCTTATGGGTTGTTTTCCGTCCCAAACAAAAGAGTTACTGTCTATCGAATCGGGACGATAATTTCTGTACAAAAAAGGTTTTTTGTTGGCTCGAGCTTGAGCGCGGAACTTTTCAATTTCTGCTTCTGAATATGGATCGGCATAAGCCAAACCTTTATCTATCAATTTTTGACCCCACTGCAAATAGTGTTCTTTGCGTTCAGTCTGGATGTAGGGTCCATACTCACCCCCCCTTTCAGGTCCCTCGTCCCATTCCATTCCTAACCATTTTAAGGTTTCGAAAATAAGTTCGGTTGCGCCTGGGACAAATCTTGCTTGGTCGGTGTCCTCTATCCGTAAGATAAATTCTCCACCATGCTGACGTGCTAGTAGATAAGAGAATAACGCTGAACGAACATTACCAACGTGAATATAGCCAGTAGGGCTAGGTGCAAATCGAGTACGAATCTCTGTCATAATGAGTCAATTATATCACGGCTTTTATTAATCTGTCAGACCAATGGCAAACTGACGGATTTGGTCGTTAGGAAGAGTTGCGTCGCCCTTAATCTCGTATAAAATTCCGTCATTAATCCAGGCGGCACTATCGTCATAGGTAAATATCGTTAGACCACTAAATGTGGTTGTCAAAAAACTGCCTTTCGAATCAGTATTTATGCGATTTTTGAGAGCACTAGAGTCCAAAGAACTGCGAGTTTGAGTAAGGATAAATTCATTTTTAGCAGTTGTTGACTTAAGATAGATAGTGACCTTGCCTTCTTCATAAGAAGCTGGTCCACTTATTCTGTAGCTTTTCGGTATATAATTTGGGAATTTGGCCTCAATTCGGGCTTGTTTATTCGCAACCCAAACTGAGACGCTTGGTACAAAATAATAAATTGATAAGCTGGCTATGATTATTGCAAAAACGCTAGATATGGAAATAATTGTAATAAGAAGCCACTTAGGCAGACGACTCTTTTTATTGTTTTTGTTAGAACTTAAAGACTCTGCTTTTGAAAGGGCAATTTTTATAGCCTCTTCTTTAATTACCTTAGCTGAACAGTGAACTGGTGTTGTTTGGTGAGATTCACGAATGGAATTAACTTTCGCAACTAAAGGATGGGTTGTGTGAGCTATATCCATCGTTTTACCATTTTTGTGTTCTTGTGATGGTTTAGACGGTGTTTTTTTGTTTACTGATACAGGCGAGAATCGTGAAACACTAGCGTGACGAGCAATATTTACGCCTCTCTTTATTGCGTCGATTGTTTTAGGCCTAGATGCAAGAGGCGTTTTAGTATTAGGGGTCTTCTCGTTAGTGCTAGTTGACTTTCCGGTTGGTTTGCCGGTGACACTATTATATTTACGACCATTTATGGTGACAGTTTTATTTTTCATTAATTCCTCGCAGTTAAAAACATAATCGCTATACAGTAAATGATAGCACTATCTTAAGTTTAATGCGACAAATATTCAAGCCTTTGTCTTAAAAAACAAAAGTGTTGTATAATATTTTTTAATATGCACGATCGTAATCACAAATCTAGACAGACTGTTAGGTTGGTTTTGGTGTATTTATCTATGGTCTCACTAATTATTGTAACTGTTGTGTTGGCCATGTTTTTTTTAATGGGTTATCGTTTAGATTTTAATTCTGGTAGTGTTAAGCAACGTGCTTTATTGCAATTTGATTCTTCTCCGTCAGGAGCAATCGTGCAGGTTGATGATAATACCGTTTTGTCAAAAACCCCTAATAAAGCTATGGTTTCGTCGGGTATACACGAAGTTTCAATTAGCCGTGATGGCTATAAGACTTGGCATAAATTAATTTCAGTCGAGGCTGGGTCGGTTAGCTGGTTAAATTATGCAATTTTAGTGCCAAGTGAGCCTAAAATTGAGATAAGTGAGCAATACGACTCTCTTTATAAATCACTCGCTGCACCTAACAAAAAGGCTATATTAGTTCAAAAACAAGTTGACGTTCCAACATTTGAATTTATAGATATCAGTGGTAATAAGGTAAAAACGACAAGTTTAACTATCCCAATGAATTCTTATAGCCAGTCGGAACAAAGCGATGTGTCGCATACTTTTCAAGCTACAGGGTGGGATAAAAATAGTCGTTTTGTTCTAATTAGGCATACTAATGGACAAAATCTAGAATGGCTTTTACTTGATATACAAAACCCTAGTGCGACTATAAATATTTCAACTTTACTAGGGATTACAATCGATGACATTGTTTTTGATGGTACTGATGGAAATAAATTTTATATTTTGTCAGTAGGCACAATTAGATCAATAAACCTAAAAGATGAAACGATATCGCGGGTTTTAGTGAATAATGTTGATAGTTTTCAATACGGAGATAGGGCTTCGGCTTTGACTTATGTTGGAAAAACAGACAGCAGAGACGCTTTAATAGTTGGGAGTTACCGTCCTAACGATAGTAGTCCGGTTATTTTAGCGCGATTTAGTGATTTATCAACTTCAATAAAAATAGCAACCGTCAATTATGACGACATTGATTATTTAGCAATTGCTACGAACCAAGAAGTTTCATTTATGAAAGGCGTTTTCCCGACGGCGATAAACTCTTCGAGTGATAGTTTTAAAACTGCCGTTACACTAGAAGTTAAACATGAAGTTAATTCGTTGGACTTTAGTCCTAATGATAAGTATTTGTTAATTCAATCAGGCAGTTACTTTGCAACGTATGATTTAGAATACAAAGTTCTTAACCGTTCGGCCGTGGCGGTTGGTAATTTTGGCGTAGGTTTAGGGTGGTTGGCAAGAGGATATTTATGGTCTATTAACGACAGCAAATTAACGATAAGACAATTTGATGGTACTAATGTCCATGAGCTTGGGTCGGCACTGGTTGGTTACGACGCAGTTATGACTGAAGATTTACGCTATATATATAGTTTTTGTCAGACGAATGAAGGATTTCAGTTACAGCGTATAAAAATGATAATTTAGTTATAGATTAAATAATTTTTCAAATAATGTTTTTGAGTTACCGGGCATCGTTTCTGTTTTCTGAGCTGTGGTTGAACTCTGGTTTTGTGAAGCCTTAGAAGGGCTTATTTGTTCAGCCGTTACCAACAAGCGGTAACGAGAAGTTCCAAGCGGAGTACAGGTGATGAGAGTAAGTATTGGTTTGTTGATGTCATAAACTAATTTATTAACTGCCGTAGGTTCAACGACTTCTTTTTTAGTGACAGTATAAGTATATCTAGTAGAGCCGTAGTTAATATAAATAATATCATCGAAAGTAAGTTTATCGAGTTGGGCAAAAATAAATTTATATTCCCCAATATCAAATAAATCATTACTACTGTGTCCAGAGAGAACGGTGTTACCAACTTCACCTGGTAAACTATTGGCTCCTGGTATGGCGAATTGAGCTACTCCCTGGCTCATTGCTTTCATTTGTGATTCGTGATCATTACCAGCACCAAAAATAATTGGTACGTCAACGTTGATCTTAGGTATTATTAGGCGCGATTCAGGGCTTATAATACCAGAGATGTCTGTCCCTATTACTATATTCTGAGGATTAATATTACCAGGGCTAATATATGCAATGATATTTGAAATTAAAATCTGATTGTATTGCAGAAACAAGAATATAACAACAGCCAACAAGCCCGCGATAACGGGTATGAAATGATTACTATGTCGAAATTTGTTAGCAGATGAACGAATTTTATCGAGGATTCGGCGACGTATATTTAAGATAGCTGTTTGATCGGTGGGATTATCCTGTGTTTTATCCGCTTGAGGTAATTGTTCTTGATGTTGTTGACGATAATATCCCTCATAATATTTTTGGTAGTAATCTTGCCAGGCACTGTGGTATTCTTGCCAATCCTTTGCTAAGCGTGTGTTGGCAGAGCTTCTACTGTGAGTTTTTTGGTATGGATTTGTGTCCATTGTATTTTTATCTGAATCGAACAAGTTGTTTATTTGGGTTCGGATAACATTAGCTGCCGCTTCGCGCGACTTATCTTCGTTAGTTTTTGGAATTTCATCAAAAGTCCAACCAGTCTGTTCTGACTGTCTTGGGTGATTAATTTCTGGTTTCAAATCGTCTGGCTTCATTACAATATAGCGTCCCACTAGAATCTATTGTACAATAGTTGGTGTTTATTTTACATCTCGTGCCGCGATGGTGGAATTGGTAGACACGCGGGACTCAAAATCCCGTGCTCGCAAGAGTATGCCGGTTCAAGTCCGGCTCGCGGTACCAGAGGTAAAATAAAATATTAATTTCATTATCTATAGCTAACTAAACTTGTAGTAGTTGCTTCAAAGGGTTTGTTCGGGTTCCAAAGCCAATACGCAGAGGCTCGCGTAGCGGTAGCTCCGCGCCAAATTTGCATTGGGCTATAAGGCGTGGTGCTAGTTACATTGCCTTCAAAAGCGACCAGCATCGCATCTTGGTGAAAAACAGCTAACATAATTGGGTATGTTATGGTAAATTTATGAATCGCCTCTACTAAACGCACTAGTTGCATGTTAAAAGTTAAAACTTTTGGATAATAAACAGCTTGAAATATTTTTTGAAGTTGAGCAAAAGACAAAACCAACAAAGTATTAGGCCTGTCTACCAATAAACTAGTGCTAGCTAGTATTAAATCAATTGCATCACGCGTTATAGTTAAAGGTTTATTGTAGTTGCGGATAAAATTTTCATATAGTACCGCCGTTTCACTATTCTGTCCAGAATCGCCTATCATTAGTATGCTATTAGCCCACTCCCCTATAGCCTGTAGCTGAGGAAGGGCTCGTGACGATAATCCACCTGACAAAGTGGTTTCACCGTAGGTTGTGTCTAGAATAGTTTTAGGCACAGATTTGCTAAGTTTGTCTGGTAGTAAAATTCTTACATTTCCTACACCAGTGGCGAGTGCTAAACTATAACTTTCGGCAACGCTAGCAAAACCCGAGCTATTACCACCGACAATTCCTAACCGACCGCTTCGTGCTTTTTGCTCGGGCTTAGACCACTCTATATTTGGAAAAAGTGGTGTATCTGGTTCTTGTTTATGCCAATAAGAAAATTCATTCATAGCTATAGTTTAGCAGAAATCATATTTATTATTTATGTCAGAACAATACTAATAGGACAATGATCTGAGCCCATAATTTGCTGATGAATGTCTGATTTTGTGATATGAGTAAATAATTTGTTGCTAATCATCCAATAATCAATGCGCCATCCAACGTTCCGAGCGCGGGAGTTTGCCCAATGTGTCCACCAGGTGTAGGCTCCGGTTACGTCTGGATGATGGTTTCTAAATATATCCATAAAACCAGCTTGTAAATAAGCTTCGAACCCAGCTCGTTCCTCTACTGTAAAACCGTGCTTACCGATATTTTGGCGTGGATTAGCCAAGTCAATTTCGGTATGGGCGACATTTAAGTCACCACAAAACAAAACCGGTTTAGATTGCTCTAAATTTGTAATGTAATTTAAGAAAAAGGTATCCCATTTTTGTCGAATTTCTAATCGCGAAAGGTCATCTTTGCTGTTTGGTGTATAAACTGTTACCAAATAAAAATCTTTAAATTCAAGTGTCGTAATGCGACCTTCTTGTAATAAGTCCCCGTATTTATCGTTTAAAATACCATTTTTATCCTTAGGGGTTTCGATTTGTGCTACTTTTTGAGAGACTATAAGTTCGTTTTTGATAAAAATTGCCGTACCAGAATAACCTTTTTTAGAGGCGCTATTCCAAAACTCCTTATAGTCTGGAAGATCTACTTCAACTTGGTTGCGCTCGGCCTTTGTTTCTTGTAAACATAAAACATCTGGATTTTCATAGTCCATAAATTTTTGAAAATCACCGCGGGCAATGCAAGCACGAATACCGTTTATATTCCATGAGTATAATTTCATATTATCCCTTTTTTACTATACGACCAATTTCTCTTTCTTGTTCTCGGCGTTTTATAACCTCTCGTTTGTCATAGTGTTTTTTGCCCTTACCGAGGGCAATAACAACTTTTATATATTGTCCATTAGTAAGCATTTTTGTCGGAACAATAGTAAAACCTTTAATTCTTTGCGTGGATAATTGATTGATTTGCTTACGCGTGGCTAAAAGTTTTCGAGGCGAAGTGTCGACAGTGCGTTCTTGACCGCCTTTTTGATTGAGACGCAAGCTAAAACTGGCGTTATTGAGCCAAAGTTCATTGTTTTTAATAGTCACGAATGAACCTTTGAGCTGTACGTGACCATCGCGAGCAGAACGGGTCTCGGCTCCGTTCAGGACAATGCCAACAACTAATTCATCGCCTAGTTCATAATCGAACTTAGCGCGACGGTTAATAACGGCCTGTGTTTTTTCGACTTTCTTTTTCATAACAAAACTATTGTATCAAGTTATGCTGTGGAATGATAACAGCAAACAACTTATGCTACAATATAATTATGAAAACTAGGGTGTTTGGGTTTGCCTTACCTACTATTTTAATAGCATCGCTTATCATGCTGATGGTGCTTTCGGCTACACTTATATCCGTTAATTCGACCGTAGTAAGTATGCAGTCGCAATCATATGAACAAATGGTCCAAAATGCTAGCGAAGCTGGTATAGAATATGCTGAGGCTTGTTTACGTGCGAATAATGGTGTTGTGACATGGAGTGAATACTCTCCACTATCTCCGGGCGATGATTGTAATGGAAGTCTTATGAATAGTGGATTAAATTGCGATAGTGGTGGTGCGGCTACTGATAGCCAGTGTTTTGTATCTGTTAACGGTAATATTAAAACGACTTTTAGTGTTGGTCCGCCAGATAACGATACAGCTGGTGTTTCGTTAACCTTAAAATCTACAGGCAGTTTATACGTTTTACGGACATCAGATAATGCAGTTTGGAGGACTTATACAAAAAATACTACTAAAAAAATTGTTGCGACAAGAATTCCCCTCTATAACCAGCCAGCACTAGAATTAGATGCCAATAATCTTGTTTCTTATCCAGGGGGAGGCGCTACTTGGTACGATATAAGTGGTAATAATAGTAATGCTACTCTTTATGGTAGTCCCGTTGCAAATACGTATATGGGAATTTCTTCTATTAAATTTGATGGCACTACTAGCTATATTGATTTTTCTGTATTAAACTTACCTAATGGTGTGGCAACGATTGAATTTTGGGCAAAAATAGGTAGTTCCGCCCAAACTAATGGCAAGATGTTCTTTGGTTGGGGTGTTTATGGCTTATACTCATTCGGTGGACAGCTGGGTTATAACACCGGAAATAGTGATTTGTATGGTATGAATTCTACTACTGTAAACAGTTTAAACTTGTTTAATAAATGGCATCACTATGTTTGTGTTATGTATGCCAACCAGAGTTATACAAATAACAAGATTTATATAGACGGAGTAGAACAACCATTATCGCAGCTAATGGGAAGCGAATACAGTCCTAATCGTAATTTTAATAACGGTAATGGACGTATACCCGGTTGGCGTAACGATACTAATTATAGTAAAATGTTGATGAATGTAGGTCTCTTTAATGTTTATAGTAATGTTTTGTCCGAAGATGCAATCACATACAAATATAATTCTATGCGCGGAAGGTATGAAGCAGACACCGCTGTACTATAGTAGGTAGATAAAAAATCTAATCCTTTATTTAAAGTGTACGTAAAATACAAAAAACTTCATTTATATTTTTACAATGCATTAACTTGTCTCGTAGTTCACTAGCGCCATGAAAATCTCTAATATATATCTTAAAAAAGCGTTTTAGTGAGTCGAAATTATATTTTGTTTCAGAATTTTGAAGAGCGTTATATTTTATAAACAAATCAAGGTGGAGATTCAAAAGAGACACCAGTTCTTCGCGAGTTGGCTGGTGTGGCTCTGTGGTGAATACGTAAGGGTTGGCAAATACGCCACGACCAATCATTATGCCGTCAACATTGTATTCGGTGTGTAATTTATTCCCCTGTACTCTATCGCAAATGTCTCCGTTGACTGTGATTAAGGCTTTTGGTGATATTTTGTTGCGAAGTTTTATAATTTCTGGGATTAATTCAAAATGTGACGGTGCTTTGCTCATCTCCTTTTTTGTTCGTAAGTGTATTGTAAGATTAGAGATGTCTTGTTCGAGAAGTAGTTTTAGCCAAACCTTCCATTCTTCTGGTTTACTATAGCCTAATCTAGTTTTTACACTGACCGGTAAACCACCAGATTTAGTGGCGGATATGATCTGACACGCTAGATCTGGTGTGCGAATCAAATTAGAACCAGCGCCGATTTTTATCACATCTTTATCTGGACAACCCATATTGATGTCTATGCCGGCAAATCCAAGATTCGTAAGTTGCGTGGCCATTTGTGCAAATTCATCGGGTTTTGTTCCCCATATTTGAGCCACGATAGGTTGTTCTATTTTTTCGTACCTTAATCTAATCAACGAGTTTTCTTTACCTTTTGGACTACAAAAACTTGATGTATTAGTAAATTCAGTAAAAAACACGTCCGGCCGTCCGGCATGAGCCACTACTTGACGAAACACAACATCACTCACCGCCTCCATTGGAGCGAGAGCAAAAAATGGTCGTGGAAGGTCTTGCCAGAAATTTTTCATAAATTTAATTATAACCGATTTGCTTTTAATTCTTTTATTTGAAAGAGTTAATAGACTTAAAAAGAAAAATCCCGGAGGTGTAGCGCGCGCTAACACCATCCGGGGGCTCCGTTACTCCGTTTTGATAAGACTTTGTGCACAAGTCTTAATCGCGCAGGGAGTGGCGCCTACCTTACTGAGAGCTGGTTGTCCTTTTTTTGGTTGAGCGGTCCAAATAATTTTGTGACCGAACTTTTCGAAGGGGGCAACGAGCCTATTCAGAGGTAAAACTTCAGCCAACGGAGGGTGGCTTGAAGACATTTGCCGTGGATGCGACTGAGTATAGAACTGGCGACCAAGGTAGTACCTGACGCACCGTCGAACTCAGTCCATCCACTGGAGCACTAGTGAAATACCACCAGTACATCTTAGGAGTAATGATACTACAGTTTATTTTAATTGTCAACAAAGAAAAACCAGCGATAGAGCAGCGCTATCACTGGAAAATTTACAATAAACTAAATGGACGATCCTCGATCAAGGGTAACTCTCGTAAATATACGAGTAGATGCACGAAAGCACCGTGTCAACCGAGAGAGAACTCCATTCCGAGTCGTTTATTGTAAAGTTCAAAGGAGAAATTTCTTACTGCATCTCCTTTATTGTTTTACCTCTGGCTTCGGAGGGATTGAGCCAGAGGTGGCCGCAGAGAGGAGGGCTATTTGATTTTACAGGAATCAGAAAGCCTCACGCCAAGAGGAGATGAGAGCTTTAGAAGCGCCTCCCCCCTGCGATAAAAGGAAAGGTCTTAATCGACCTTGCCTCTTGTCATTGTAACAGTTTTTAGCTATTTTGTCAATAAAATAGCTTATCGCCAAGAAATCCCCCGGTTTGCTAAGACTTGCCTCTCGGCGTATCCACTAACCGTTCGAGCGCCCTTTTTGAGGTGTTCGATTTCAGACTGGGATAATTTTTGGTTCTTGTCGTCCGCGCGATTTAATAAATCACGTCGTTGACCTGATGTGTAGCTATCAAAGAAGCCCACATCAACCACCTCCTTAGGTAGGATTATTGGAAAAAACTAACCACACTATTATGTGATTTGATTGTATTTTAACATTTTTTATCCTAAAAGCAAACTATATTTTACCTTCAATTAAGTCTTGCTCGAAAGCTAGAGTTCCCTTGATGTCTTTTGAATAATTACTAACATCTGGTAAATCAAGATTAATTATATGTTTCCAAACGGCATCGATTAGTTTTTCAAAATGTTCGATTTCTTCTTTGCTAAAATCACTATTCAGATTCAAAATTTGATTATTTTCGTCTGGCTCGACAAATTGCACCAAGCAGCCTTTTACTTCAAGGTTATGGTAGTCGCGCGAATTTTCAACTAATAGTTTATAAAATAATAACTGTTGGTGGTATTTGTGCAGCCGACTATCTTTTGTCCATTCGTAGTAAGGTTTGCCGGTTTTATAATCAGTTACTGTTATTGTTTTATTTTTTTTGTTAATATCAACTAAATCTAGTTTTCCAGTCAGTCTAGCGTCCCCTACTACTACAGATTGTTTTTTAAAGTCGAGTTCCACTTTTTGCTCAGAATTAAAAGAGCTGTATTTTTCGTCCAAAAATATTCTTAAAGTTTCGATTCCGCTTTTTAAGAACGTTTGAAAATCTTTTTTTTCTAAACGTTCTCGTTCAAGATTCTTTTCGAAAACACCCAAAATATCTTCTATAGCTTGAGGTTTGTGCTGAGCAATGATGTGTTCATGAGCGTTTCTAATCGTATTGTGAACAGCGGTTCCATAAGCCGATGAAGGTGTTTTGGCTGACGGAAATCGCAATAAATGTTCGAGTAAGAACTTTTGTGGTCCTCCGTATTGTAGGTCAACGAAGCTGTTTAAATGGGTTGGGCTGAGTTGATAATCATCTAAAATTGGCTTTAGTAGTTGTTTTAGGTTTGTGTCATGTGGTTGGACGAGGTTTTCATACCAAGCAGTTTCAATTGTTTTTAGTTCGTCTCGCGGGTCCTCTCTTGACTCTATTTTTTTGTTTTCCCATTGAATGTTGGTTATAAATGAAACCGGTAAAGCAGATTTATTCCTGTCGTTTTTTTGGCTATAGCTTAAATAAAGTTGGTTGCGCGCGCGTGTGACCGCTACATAAAATAGGCGAAGTTTTTCGTCGCTTGTCTCGCCAGCAATGCCGATTTGTAAATTTTCCGGATAAGTTATTTTAGTGTTGTTTTGGCCACGAGTAGAGGTTCCCCAAGAAGAATCGATCGCATTAGCAACATAAACTGTGTCAAATTCGAGACCTTTAGATGAATGGGCGGTCATAACATTAATGGCGTTTGTAGATGAAGAGAATTGTCTGTGTGAACGGATTGGCTTATTGTGTTGGCGATTTAAACTTATGAATCTAATAAAATCACGTAAACCAAAAGAATCATTTGTCTGATATTCTCGCAGACGGGATCGAACAGCCACTAAGCCATCAAGGTAGCTCAAATATTTACTCGGGTTGTTAGACATAATGTCCTCTGCAAAAAAGTATTCATAAAACGGGCTAACAAAAGAATTTTTATCAACAATCCTTGGATTTCCTATAATAACATCTAAAGCATTCTCTATTGGTAGGTTCTTTATTTCAACAGAAGTTTTTATGAGCCAGTTTTTAATTTTGGACAAAGTTTCGTCATCATCCATAACCTCGAGCCAACGTTGATATTTGTCGTAGGCTCTTAAGCTAGCTTGCCATAAAACATTTGGTTGTAGCTTCCACATTGGATGAGCTAATACTTCTGGAAGTTCAGCATTTACCTCGTTATGTTTACCGTCGGAGATGTCCAAGAGTATCTGTGTTAGTTTTTCTAACAAGATAATTGGCTCAAGCTGAAGTACGTCATCTTGACGTTCGTATGACACAGATATGTGAGCTTCGGTAAAATATGGCAAAAGCGATTTTATATCTTTGTGATTACGCACTAGTACGGCAATTTCGGTCGGGTTTGCCCCGCTGGCTATTCGTTTTTTAATGTCAGAAACTAACCATTGTCTCTCGTCGAGTTGTGATTTTGCTTCATGAATAAAAACCTCTCCATTTTGCTGATTTGATTTTGAAATGAGCTTTTTGTCAATTTCATTTACGGAATTTTCTAGTCGCTCAACGCCTTGACTAATAATTTCGTATGCACCAGATAAAATTGTTGGAATTGAGCGGTAGTTATAATTTAACGTAATCGGCGGATAAGCTTTTGGATAATGTTTTTGAAAAGTTAAAATGTTACTAAGCTCCGCCCCTTGGAAGCTATAAATTGCTTGATCATCGTCTCCTACTATCATTAAATTTGGAGTGTCGTCTTGAACGTGATTATTGGTAAGGTTTTGAAGTATTCGTAGTTGAACTAGATTTGTGTCTTGAAATTCATCAACCATTATGTATTGATATTTTTCTTGAAGGTTATATCGGAGATCGTCATAGACTTCCATAGCGTGCACGACTTCGAGTATCATGTCATCGTAATCATATAGAGCCAAACTGTCCATTTGCTCGATATATTGTTCATAAACGTTAACCAGAGACCTTAGTCGTAATTGTTTTTTTTGAGATTTTAATACGTAATTTCTGTTTTGATTTAACTCAAACCACTTATCGCGCCAACGCTTGATTGGAGGTGTTTTTGCACCCTTTTCTATAGATTGCGCTTGAGCAAGAGCATCTTCGGCTGAAGCAATAAAGACCTCTGATAAGGGCAGAATAAGTTTTAGGCTAGGTTTGTCCCCGATAACTTCAATTTTAGAAAGAGCGTCGGATATTTTACTAATAGAATTATTGCTTAATCTTTCTTTAAAAATAACTGAAAATATTTGATTTATTTTTTCGATAGCAAGATTATTTTGATCTAAAATATTGATTATTTCTGACACAGTAAGACTGCTCTTTTTTATATCTGCAATCGCTGTTTCTATACTTTTAAGCCATACAAACTCACCGTTCTTTTTTGAAGACAGAGGGTCTCGTGGACCTAAATTTTTGAGGATTTGTTCTAAAATTTCGATTTTTCTGAGGGGATCAACCGGAAAATAATTAGCTCCATGATAAAAAAACTCACTGTTTTGGTTAATAATCTCATTGCCAAAACTATGAAAGGTGTGAACAGCTACTTTGTAAGCGTCGCGCCCTAATATTCCGATTAAGCGTTCGCGAATAGCTTTAACGCCACTTTCTGTATAGGTTAGGCACAAAATATTTTCTGGTAAGACGTCTGTTTTATAAAGTATATTAGCAGTTCGCACGCTTAAAAGCTCGGTTTTTCCAGTGCCAGGTCCAGCAACCACCATTAAAGGCCCCTCGATTTGATCGACTGCTTGTCTTTGTTTAGCGTTTAAATTATTATAACGCCTCTTAAACTCATCCATCTATTTAATTGTAGTTTATTTTGTGTCTTTTGTCATTTTCATATTAGACTACGTAGCGACTAGGGTTGTCGAGATGCTAACTGGTGGTACAATAAATTATATGAAAGAAACCGCATATGATGAATTAACTATAGAAAAAAAGCTTAAAGCACATTTTGGTATACCCGTAAATATACGTCAGGTAATAGTTTTTCAAGCTCCAGTTAGTCACGTAGCCCAAGCGACGCTATTTTTATCGGATAAAAAACAGCTCTATTTGTATATCGAAGCCGAATCACGATTAGTACTTGGTGATGTACAGAAAATAATTACAAGAATGGGATTAAAAGCTGAATTATGCATTCCTCCAAAAGGGCATACAGATTATTTTAGAGAAGTCGGAATTTCGAAATTTAATGAAGTATTTCCTGGGCGCAAAAACGTAAATGACAGGGATATTGCATTTTATAAAACCCTAGCACCATATAATCCAGCGCTTGTTTTAATAAAAGAAGTGCGCGATGGACGAGTGTATCAATATGATACCGATGCTACCACTGGTTGGCGTGTGGCGACTAAATTTACTTATAGGCGAATTAAAACTAGCTAATAATTAAAGACGGCTCGTACGCCAAAGGAATTTATGGCAGAAGTCGTATAACTAGTGTTACTGCCGGCAGCTCGTCCAATACCGTACATTGTAGCAGTTTGGTTAAATGTATCAGTAACCGTTGTTGCATCATTTTCTGAAGAGTTTATCCAAAGCTTTATGCTGCTATTATTAACTTCTAGATTTATCCTGTAAATTGGCGCTGTAGCTGTTTTAGTTGCTAATGTTGTGGCCACGCCATTAACGACTTTTTCTAGAACAATCGAATGAGTGTGGATTGTTGTTGTGGTGGTACTAGTACTTGTTTCCTGTGCGTGATAGGTGACTGCACGAGTGTATGTTTTACCACCAGAATAACAAGCTATTCCATAAGGGAGTCCTACGGCCGAGCAATTTTCTGGAGTTGTACCGACCACAGTAACGCTTTGTGCTATGCCGTTACCGTTAACGTTCGGCCACTCGTCAGTTGCCAAAGAGGTACACTGAGAAACTTTATTCGACGGAATTGTATGCGAGGGTGGGTTACTTTCGGTTATTACATTACTGGCTGATAAAGTCCAACTACTAATATTGCAATAAGCCGGAACGGTAACTTGGTTATATGTCGTGTTTGTAGCGGCGTAATAAGAAAATGTTCTATTACGTCGTGTACCTAAATAACAAGAGGTACCGCCAGGCCAGCATTCGGTTGGAGTACTCCCTACTACGGTTACTTTGCCATATAGATTACCTAAATTAGGAAACAAACCGGCGCATTGAGCGTTGTTTTCATCTGGTATGACGTTGCCTGGATTCCAACCCTCTGTATAGACGTTGAATGTCTCTGTCCAATTACTAGGAACACAGAATGATGCTCTACTAGCGGTACGAGTAAGCGGGGTTGTCGTAGTTGTGGAGGTAGAAGTGTGAACATAACGGGCCCTAATGTAATTATTGCTATTTGAAGCACGAACAATCAGGGCGTCATTGCCGGATTTGTTATTTTGACCAGTACCAGCGCTGATGGTGTCTATGTCTATCCAAGCACGAGCGTTAGGTGAACCAAAAGTTACAACAGCTGTTGGGTTAGATGAATAAGACGTAGAAGTAGTAGCAAAACTACCGTTAGTTGACCAAGTTCCCACTAATGCTGTCCAAGGTTTTGATCCAGTTGAAGTTACTCCCAGAGACGACCCTGTACGATTAAAATTATCAGCTATATCACCAGTGGATAAATTAGGGTCTACTGGAATGTGTTTTGAGTTGATAGTCTTTACCGAATTAGATCCCTGGTCTATATATTTAAGGGAAAAACTAGAGCAAGCCGAGCCGGTTTGACAGTCGGCACTGGTATCACCTACATAAGCAAACACGTCATTTTCTATGTTGCTTAAATCAGTACACACTATTGAATTGGAACCTTGGGTTGCAGTTGGGGATGTTAAGTTGTTGGAGTCAATTTTTAATGTTGATGCGACCGTGGTTGCTGATTGCGTTATTGTTGTACAACCTGGGTATTCACCGTTTTTTTGATAATAATCCTCTAATGCCGAGGCGATAATTCTGGCTTTAGCTTCGCGGGAAGAGTCTTTACTGTTTTTTTGCACAACAGAGAAAGAAGTAACGGTTATAGTTGATAAAACACCGATTATAGTAACTACCAAGATAATCTCGATAATTGTAAAAGCGCTTAAGGTCTTTTTCATAGATTTATTGTAACACAAATTAAAATAAGTCTATAGTTTTGCTTCAACTGCTGCCCAAACAGCGTCCGGATTGTCAGCTGGGACGATGATGGTAACTTGATCACCTAATGATATATGGAAATAAGTTACACTAGCTAGTAGTATACGATATTCGCGACCACCCGCTTCTATGTAGTATAAATTATCATGTTGTACCAATGTACCAATAATTTGTTTGCGCTCAACTGGACCGATTTGTTTATAAACAAAACTTCCATCTTCGGATATGGTAAGTTTTAATATATCGCCCTCAACTAACTTCGATTTACTAGCGTAATTAGCTGGGACTGGGTATTCTTTGCCGTCTGGTCCGGCCATCTTTTGTCCATCAAATACACCCTCGATGATTTTACCCTTGACATCGTCTGTTATGATCGAATTTTTTGGCGTAATAGTAGAACCATCATCACCGGTTATACTAATTAGCAACTCTTTAGCCGCGGCTAGATTTGTCTCCGCTTCTTGTAACAGAGAATGCAGCCGTTTTACTTGTTTTTCTGGTAGTTCAGACATATTTTTTCTCGCAGTTTCCTTTTGTCTGTTTTAATAAAATATCAAGACTATATATATCAGTGTTGTTAAAAAAAGTCAATCTTTTACTATTTTTTCCACAAAATTTTATGACGTAGAACAAAAAGCGTTGTAAATATTGGTATTGCAATCAAAACACCGCCTTGGTATAAGGCGGTGTCTATCAGTTTATTATAAGTTGATCGATTTAAAATTTAGGCTAATTCGACAGTAGCGCCAGCTTCTTCAAGAAGCTTTTTGGCTGTGTCAGCCTCTTCTTTGTTGGCTTTTTCTTTAACAACTGAAGGTACGCTATCAACAATCGCTTTTGCTTCACCCAGACCTAGTCCGGTGATTTCTTTTACGGCTTTGATAACTGCAACTTTTTGGCTACCAGCATCTTTAAGGTTGATAGTGAATTCAGTTTTTCCTTCGTCTTGACTAGCACCTGCTTCAGCTGGTGCAGCTACGGCAACAGCTGCTGGAGCAGCCGCGCTTACGCCCCACTCTTCTTCAAGATATTTAACGACCTGACTTAATTCTAAAGCAGATAGTTTGTTTAACTCCTCAACGATTTTAGTTTGAGCAGCTGTGAGTTTGATTTTTTCACTCATTTTTTTAATCCTTTCTTCCCACAAAAATTAGTGGGTCATATTAATACTTTTTGTACTTCAAATTACAAAACTATAAAGTTTCAGCTCGACGTGACAAAACTTGTACGAAACCACGTTCCACGCCGCTTGTCACAGTCAAAAATCCCGTTAGTGGTGCGGCAATTACTCCGACTAATTGACCACGTAATTGATCCTTGCTTGGTAAAGTGGCTAGAGTTTGTATTGTGGTTTGATCAAGTGTTTTGCCTTCGTCATTAAAGCCGATAACTAGTTGTAGTTGTGGGTGTTCTTTGGCGAATTTTGCTAAAATTTGAGCTGGCGCAGTTTCATCTACACTAGAAAAAGCGTAGACAATTTGTCCAGTTAAACTTGACGTTTCTGCTTTGCTTAATTTTTTACTACCAGTTAAAGCTACGCGGACTAGACGATTTTTTGCAACTTTGATAGTTACATTTTCGTCACGTGCTAACTTACGCAAGTCTTGCAAATCGCTAACGTTAAGGCCAGTATAAACTGCCCCAACTGACAACTTCGCATTGTCAAATAACTCTGTTAATTCTGTAACTAAAGCATTCTTTTTATCGCGTGATATTGCCATAAAAATCCTTTCTTTAAGTTATTCTCGACCAACTTGTAAATGTTCGACATTGTGCTTGGCGTGCGCTAACAAAAAAGTCTTTGGTTCTCGCACCGCCAAAGACTATAAGAAATGTATGTTTTGCATCTCCTCGGTGGCTTCGTTTCGCTATATAGCTAAACGGATTAAGTGCTTTGACGGCCACTGTCTTTGGTAATGTCTAGGTAAGAGTATATCAATTACCCAAGGTGTTGTCAATAAGTTCACATATGTCATTTAGGAAAAAGCAGATTCAACGTGTTGCCAAATTGTGTCAGAAAGTTGCTCGATACTCTGAGAGGCATCGATAATTGGTATTTGTCTACTGTGAGCAATTTGCAAATAGCCTTCTTTGACGTGGGTTTGAAAATCTTTATTACGTGTCTCGAAAGTGTCTGGATTTTCAATTTCACCACGTAAACCAATACGCTTATTTCTTTCGATTTCATTATCTAGGTTTAAAATAAAACCTATATTTGGATTTAGATAATTTTCGTCGGTAGCATTTAGTACGCTAGTTTCTATTTCTTTTAAATCTAAACCTTCTCCGTATCCTTGATATGCCAAAGTTGACCACCAATTACGGGATGCGATAACAAACTTTCCAGCTAAAAGGGCTGGTAAGGCTTTTTCGTGCCAGATTTCACATCTAGCTGCATTAAAAAGTAATAAATTTGTTTGAGGAGTACGTTTTAAGTTACCGTTTTTAATTATTTTTCTAATAGCATTAGCAATAGGTGTTCCAGCTGGTTCGTGAAATTCGATTGATTCAATACCAAGCTCTTTTTTTAATCTGCGTCTCAATAATTTTACCTGGGTTGATTTGCCTGTGCCGTCGTGACCTTCTATGACAATATATAGTCCACGAATTTTGCTGGGCATTTTATTTTAGCCCTTTTGGTAGTCCCTTGATGCGTGTAGGTAGCTTTCGAGTGTCTTTGTATGCTCGAGGTAACATCTGTTCTGGTGACCAAGTATGAACAAGTTCATCTAAGTCGTCGGTGTGTTGATATTTACCACTAACTCCATCTCTACCAGTGGCATAACCTCCGTCTACTTCCCCGGTAAAATGAAAAACTAATTGACCGATACGTTCGCCGACCGGTAGAACGACTGATTCATGCTCATTAAGGTTATATATTTCGAGAGTAAGGCGGTTAATATAACCTGGATCAACCCATCCGGCGTCGAAACAGACCGATACGCCGTTTCTGCCCCAACTACTACGCGACTTTACTTCACAAGCTCCACCTGCGGTTCTTATGCCGATAAACTCGTGGGTATGAGCTAAAATGCGCTGGCCTGGACGCAAAACGATTATTGGATGATCTGGTGGAATATTTTCAAATTGTTCATGACCATTCGTTTTACACCATTCTTGGTGTGGCATAGCTTCAAAAGGTCCTTTAAAATAACGTTCTACATCATCTTTGTCGAAAGGATTATAGACATTGGCCTTATCTTGGACTTCTTGTTTGTAATAGTAATATCCTAAAGTGAAATCTAAACTAGCTTCAGCGACATTTTTTTCATCATATGGAACTGACACGATGACGCCATCGGCTATAGCTTGTTTTATTTGCTTATTGCTGTAAACTCCCATTTTGACTTCTCGTTTAAGCTAAATTGTAGCATCGAATTAAATATTTAACTAATGTTTTCGACTTTAATACTTGGACCCTGAGTCGTACTCATCGATGTTGAATGGACAAAAGCTCCTTTTATAGAATTTGGTTTTTGAGACTTTAAACTAGCAACAAAAGCGTTTGCGTTGTCGATAAGTTTGCTAGTGCCAAAAGAAATTTTACCAATAGATAAGTGAATAATTGACTGTTTATCAACACGGTATTCTACTTTTCCAGCCTTTGCTTCCGTTACGGCTTTAGCGAGATCGGTAGAGACAGTTCCACTCTTTGGATTAGGCATTAAGCCTTTCGGACCTAAACTACGAGCGTATTTACTAAGTTTTGGCATATATTGAGGAGTAGTTACGAGAACATCAAAATCTATGACGCCTTTGTCTAGTTTACTGAGTAGCTCTTCATCGCCAACGATGTCAGCCCCGGCTTTTTTGGCTACAATATGTTCGGATTCGGGTGCAAAAACCGCTACTCGTACGGTTTTACCTGTTCCGTGTGGCAAGACAACGTTTGCTCGGATATTTTGATCTGCCTGACGTGGATCTACAAACAATCTAACATGCATTTCTATAGAAGCATCAAATTTACTAGGATTTGTTTTGAGTATTGTTTCGATTGCTTCGTTTAATGAATAAACTTTTGTTTTGTCAATTAGTTTTGCAACTTCACGATATTTTTTACCGCGACGATCTAAACGTGGGCGCGTTATTGGTCGAGGACCTTTTGTGGATTCAGAAGTTTTAGTAGCGGCTTCTTCAGATTGAGGCGTGGTGTCGCCAACTTCTTTGCGATGCTCTTTGGCCTCTTTTTCTTCAACTTCCTTGATAGCTTTGGCGCTACGTTTACCAGATTTAGCTGTAGTTGATTTTTTATTTTCAACCACTCCCTCTGCTTTTTCGGTTTTTATCTCCGCACTTGCAATTGCCGATTCTATCTCGGCTATAGTGTTTTTAATTGTGACATCTAATTTTAATTTTTTCGCTTGTTCTAAAAGCTCGGCTTTTTTTGCCATAATATTAGTAAAACCCTTTCTGTGGTATTAACGCACTTGGTTATGTGCTCCCAGCATTGATTTATTATCTCTGACATTATATCAAATATTGCTTAAAATAGCAAATTATGGTATAAATTCGTTATTACTTTATTCATCTGCTATAAGTAGATTGATATATAGTTAGTTCTTTTCGGTTAAGGCTGTCAGAAGGGGTGTGAACTTATGGATAATAAGAAGATTGTCCGAGAAATAGCACTGCCGACCTTTTGGTTGCTTATGCTACCGATTATTCTGATAATCTTGAATATCTACGATAGTGGTTTGGCACAGATTGGGAGCATTATTATAATAGGTACCGCTTGGATTTTAGGTATAGCTGAGTGGCAAGACAACGCTCTATTTGTTAAACCTAAATTAGAAGGCAAAGAGAATCTCCGTCAATTTTGGTGGATTTGGGGGATTGGTCTACTATTCCCAATTTTTGTAATTCTAGCGTGGCCTGGTTGGGGAGTTTACTGCGTTATGGTGACAACAATTGCCATATATGCAGGAGATGCCGCCGGCTGGCTTGTTGGTAGTTATGTCAAATTACCAAATAAACCATTAAGCGAATACATAGAATTCGCAAAATGGTCGCCTAAAAAGACACTCAACGGTACGCTGGCTGATTTGGCTGTGGCTTATGTATTAATGGCTGCTAGTTTTGCGGTAGCTACGAACTTAGGTGCTTTTCAAAATTGCCCAGAGTTTTGGTGGTTGTCTTTACTGGCGGTGGTTGTATTTCCTGTGGCTGGTCTCTTCGGAGATCTCAATGAAAGTAGACTGAAGAGGCTTTGGGGACTCGAAAAGTCCGCTCAGTATTCACCTGTTTATCTCCAGAAAGCTTTTGGAAGACATGGAGGGATATTAGACAGACTGGATTCGTTAACATTTGCTTCTTTTGCTGTGGTAACCATAATTATATGTGTTATGATTGCCGCGGTAATAACCTTGATAGGAGTAATAGCGGGATTAATCTTCGCCCTTACTCAATTGTTTTTCTTCCTCTTTGATCTAGCAGAAAGAGAACAAAAGAAAGAGACCAGCGAGGTTAATCGAGTGTTGACCCCAAAAAAATAACCGAAAAGAAAGGGTGTACGTTATTTTACGTACACCCTTTTCAAATGTCAAAAATAATAAACAGACAGAAGCGAGAGTTTCGGTGAGGTGCTAGTGTTTGCACCTCACCATAGAACTTACTTATCGGATTAATGTAGGACAAAAAATCTCGTCCTGCAGATGCTTAAATTCAGCATCTAACACTAAATGTTCGATTGGGTCGATTTCAATATAGTTGCCACCGTGCAACACTTTAACGGTGTTGTCTGGTTTTACAACAAAAGCTTTTATGCTCTCTGGAAGCGGGATCTCAATAGATGATACCCCTTCTTTTCTCATAAGCTTTTGCTTTTCTTCTTGGAATAATATGAAATAATACCATTCCATGCGGATCACCGTCCTTCCGTAGCTTCTGTCTGTTAAAGAGCAGAGGCACTTTCACGCCCCCACTGTTCATAGAATAACATTAAATTAGTTTTGTGGCAAATTTATTCAACTACTTCAACGCCCATTGATCGAGCAGAACCGGCAACAATCTTAATTCGACCTTCTTCATCAATAGCGTTTAGTTGGTCTTTTTTAGCTTCGGCGATTTCAGCCGCCTGAGCTCGGGTAATTTTACCAACTTTTTCAGAGTGTGGTTTACCACTACCTTTTTGGATTTTAGCTTTTTCGCGAATCATGTCGTCTACTGGTTGACCTAAGGATTTCCAATCAAAAGTACGA
Organism: uncultured Saccharimonas sp. (SeqCode); assembly: GCA_964466345.1. Taxonomy (GTDB): domain Bacteria; phylum Patescibacteriota; class Saccharimonadia; order Saccharimonadales; family Saccharimonadaceae; genus UBA1547. The sequence continues at coordinate 7,202 of CAYXMZ010000003.1, read as the reverse complement.
TCTTCAAAAACGCGTAAATGTACAATTACATCCTTGCCCATTTGATCTTTTGTAGCCTCGTTAAATGGATTGATAAAATCCATCATGTTTAGTCCCCACTGACCTAAGGTTGAGCCAACTGGAGGTCCAGCTGTAGCTCGTCCTGCTGGAATGCGTAATTTCAAATTTCCGATAACTTTCTTTGCCATTTTTATACCTTTCCTACTTGTAATGCGTCTAATTCTACTGAAGTGTCACGACCAAACATGCTAACCATAACTTTAATTTTGCCTTTTTGGCTGTCTATTTCAGATACAGTGCCATCAAAACCACGGAATGGTCCGTCGGTAATACTTATGACTTGTCCAACCTCAAAGTTTATGTTGTGTTTTGGATCTTCGACGCCCATACGACGTTTAATTTTAGCGATTTCAGCCTCAGGAATAGAGGTTGGTTCCACGCCAGTACCGACAAATCCGGTTACTCCAGGCGTGTTGCGTATAATATACCAAGTTTCATCGCTAAGCTTCATTTCGACTAAAACATAACCTTGAAAAATCTTTTTTTCAACAACTTTGCGTTTGCCGTTTTTGATTTCGATTTGTTTTTCTTTTGGGACCATTACGTCGAAGATCTTGTTCGCCATATCAACACCCTCGATGCGTTGTTTGATGTTGTCGGCGACTTTTTCTTCGTAGCCACCGTATGTATGAACGGCGTACCAGCGACGTGATGAATCGTAACGATTGGTTGACATTCCTTACCTCACAATTAGATTAAATAGTTTTTCGAATGCGATATCGAGCAAAGTGATGACTATGATAAAGATTCCTGAAAACACAAGAACTGCTACAATCATTGACCAAGTGGATTTACGATTAGGCCAACGAACTTGCCGTAACTCAAGCCAAGAATCTCTAAAATATCTGCCAATCACAACGAAGATATTGTTTGACTTTGGTTTTTGGGTGACCTTTTTTGTGGTGTCTTTCACTTAAACTCCCCTAAATAAAAAGTCTGCTTAGCAGACTGTCAAGCTAATTATACTACTTATCACTCTTTTCGTCAACTACATTTGGTTTTGGATTGTTGGTGATTGGTATGGTAAAGCTAAAGGTGGAACCAAAATTAAGACGGCTTTTAACTTCGATTTTTGTGTTGAGCTTGTGAGCTAATTTATATGAAATATAAAGGCCCAAACCACTGCCATTAGTCTCACGTGTTCTGTAATCTTCGCTTCGGAAGAATTTTTGGAATATTTTTTGTTGATCACTTGTACTTATTCCTATGCCAGTGTCTTTAATCGCAAAAGTTATTTTATCGTCTTTTTGTTTGAAAACTATTTTGACACTTCCTTCATTAGTATATTTTATGGCATTAGTAATAAGATTTTGGAGCATTTCTTCGATATATAAACGGCTCACAAAAACAGCTCCGAGTTTTGTTGAAAGATCTAAGTCGAGGTGTAGTTTTTTGGCTTTGGCATCGGCTTGATATTTTTCGTGTAGTTTGTGAGCTAGTTCTCGTACATCAATATATTCAGCTTCGTCGGCTACTCCTCTTTCGGCTCGGGACAGTGTACTTAAATCGTTAACCATTCCCGCCAAAAAAACAATTTGGTCATGAGCTAGATTTATGGAATCCTTCAACATTGACTTGGTGGTATCTTGGTGCTCAAGCATTAGCTGAACATTACTAATAGTTCCTTCGGCAATGGTAATCGGCGTGCGGAGTTCGTGACTAACGACACCTACGAACTCGTCTTTTTCTTCGTCTAAACTTTTGGACTTTGTTATGTCGCGCAAGATTAATATGTAACCATCGTTTATATTTGCTTGACGTTCGCTAAATGTGCGATGAATTGGAGAATAAGTTATTTCAAGCGACATTTTGTCGTCGCCATCGAAAACATAGGTTAAATCGTCCCTTTTGGTCACTGTTTTTGAGCTTCGGAGCTCTTTGAATAAGCTAATTTTTTTACCTGAATTATCGACCAACGGGAAAAACGTATCGATAAAGTTTCCGTTTAAATCAGTATTAGTATCAAGTAAACTTAAGCTCGCTGCGTTATATACTTGAATAACTCCGCGGCGGTTGGTACTTATTACTGCATCGGCTAGGTTGTTAATAATTGTTGATGAAAGGTTACGCTGTAGGGCTTCTCTTTCGTGACTTGAAAGAAGTTCGCGCCGATTGTTGTCTTGAGTTTTTAGTATTTTTATAAAAGCAAAACCAGATGACACAACTACAATATAAGTCATTATGTTACTCAAAATAATATTACTGTCTAATCCACGGCAAATAAATACATCGATTAACATAAAGCCAAAAAGTGATAAAACACTAAACCATGAACCATAATGACGAAGTTCACTACTTGAAAATACCATTAAAATAATCCAAGTTATTATCAAAGGAGAGTTGAGACCGGCGATAAAGACTAAATAAGAACCAAGAAGTAAATGGTAGACTATGATTCTTAAGCGTGACTCGGCGACAGACCTGCTGGGCACCAAAAATTGTAGAGCACTCATGAATAGCCACCAAAAAGAAAACCACAAAACCGATTCATTGTTTACTAACTGTGAATTGTCAATCATTCCCCACTGGACTAAACAAGCGTAAATAACTAAAATTACTGGAATAAAAAGGGTCGCGAATCGGAAAAACCGCATTGATTTTTTATGATTAACATTCTTAGCTCTACCCATCCTGGATAATATTATACATCGTGTTTATGTTTTTATATAGACGGGTTGTATTTTTTTAGTTCGTGACGACGAATACGATAATCGGGGAATATTGAGCCAACGATAGACCAAAACTCAGAACCGTGGTTCATTTCCTGAGTGTGCGCTAATTCGTGGACAATTACATAATCGATTAATTCAAAAGGTAGTTTCATAATGGCTATATTGAGACTTATTGTTCCGTTAGTACTACAACTTCCCCACCGACCGCTAGCGTGTGAAAATCTTAGACGGTCGTATTCAAATCCGTTCTGTTGGGCTAGGTAACTTACTCTTTTTGGTAAATAACTTTTTGCTTCTAGTCGTAAGGCATTGGCGATAGTACTGCGAATTTTACGGATGGCATCGGGGTTAGCTAAGTTCTGTGGCGAAGGAGTATTTATAATAATTCGTCTGTTGCTGAGTTTTACACTGAATTCACTAGCGTCTTGATAGATGATAAGCCTGTGACTCTTACCTATTGTTGATCCGTTTGTGTAATCGTATTTAGGCTGTGCAGTGTTTAACATTTTTCTCAAAGTTGGCCGGGAAGTTTTAACGAGATGTCTAACTAAAAACATTGGAGCATAAGAAGGCAAAGAAGCGTACAAACCGCCACTTGCAGTAACTCGAATGCGAATTTGAGAGGCCTTGTGACTGCGACGAACTGTGATTTTACCAAATTCGTCATCATTTATTATTGGCATTTTTACTCCTACTTTTGGGGTTTTGCTAAATGTTTTAAGATTATTTTAAGCTGACTAGAATAGGCGTGTTTACCGCTGATAACTACGATTTTTTTCTTTGTCTGAGGTGCTTCAAAGTTTTCAACTAAAGCGTCAAACTGTTTTTTTGTAAGAGGCTGTTCACTCTTTGACTGTCTTTTGAAGGACGTAATCTTATCGGTCTGAACCCAAACAAGCAAGGGCGTATAGCCCGAGCGAATAGCTTTTTTGATTATAACTTGCCTAGAGGTTCGTGTTGAAGTTTGACCATCATAAACAACTGTTTGATTAGTTTTCAGGACTTGATTTAGCATATATACAATACAACGACTAGTAGCCCGATTGTCGCCTATGATTGACTGAAAACGTTGATAGCTAATTAAGGGAGCTTTGAACGTTTCAGCAAAATGTTCAGCAAAATAACTCTTGCCTGCGCCAGGAGTGCCGACGGTTATAATTAAATGTGGTTTTTCGATCGGCTTCATATCAAAATATTATACCAAAAATTTTAAAGTAAGTTAATTAAAGCTTCTCTAGCCATAAGCGGTTTTGTGTGATATGCTGACTATTGTTAACAAGACACTTCATATATAAGGAACATAATAGTGGGTTGTCAAAATAAAAAATCCCCCGACCGGCTAGTTAATCCAGTTAGTAGTTTTTTGCGTAAGCGCAGGATTAATAGGCTTTTAAAAATTCTTGGTCCAGGGCTTATTACAGGCGCCGCTGATGATGATCCTTCTGGCGTTATTACCTATTCTCAGGCTGGAGCTGGTTTTGGTTTAAGTTTTCTTTGGACGTTTCCGCTGATGTTTCCGATGTTATTAGCCGTTCAAGGTACTTGCTCGAGCGTCGGCGCGGTAACCGGACAGGGTTTGGCGGCGATTATAAAAAAACATTATAGTAAGAAATTGCTTTACGTTGCGTTGTTGTTAGTAGTGGTTGCTAATACAATAAATATCGGTGCTAATTTAGGTGCGATGGCTGCGACAACGCAGCTGTTTGTTGATGTTCCCTTCATGTTATTAACTGTACTTTATGCAGTTATTATTATAGTTTTGGTAGTATTTGTCAGCTATAGAAAATATGTAAAAATTCTTAAGTGGTTGGCTTTAGCGTTATTTGCTTATCCGATAGTGGCATTTATGACCAAGCAGGACTGGGGTATGATATGGCAGAGTACTTTTGCAACCCTTCCAACAATAAATGCTGAGACGATTTATATTTTTGTAGGTATCTTAGGTACGACAATTTCTCCATATTGTTTTTTTTGGGATTCATCTCAAACAGTTGAAGAAGAAATTCGTTATGGTCGCCTAGGTTCTACGAAATCTAAACCACCCAAAATTAGTCGGAAGTTTCTTTTTCATCTCAAGTTAGATAATTTTTTCGGTATGGCGCTGTCAGAAATTATTGGTTGGTTTATTGTTGTGACTTGTGCCTCTGTGTTATTTAGTAATGGTATAACTCAGATAGAAACTGCGGCCGATGCGGCAAGTGCGCTTGAACCGCTAATGGACGGTTTTCCGTATGCTGGATTAATGGCGAAAATTATCTTCTCGTTTGGGATTATAGGTGTTGGACTATTAGCCGTACCAGTGCTAGCAGGTTCGTCGGCCTATGCTATTTGTGAAACTTTTGGTTGGAGAGAGGGCTTACGTTATAAATTTAAGCGTGCAACAGCTTTTTATATCATTATAATTATGGCTATTGTGATTGGCTTGGCAGTTAATTTAGTGCACATCAATCCTATTCAAACTCTTATATTCACGGCTGT
>CAYXMZ010000003.1:0-1892 GCA_964466345.1 uncultured Saccharimonas sp. (SeqCode) | reverse complement strand
TTTTCAATATGAGGTGTGCGTGGGAAGAAATTATAACCACGTTCGTAAATTATTTTATATTTTTCTAATAATATAGAGATATCTCGGCCTTGAGTTACGGGATTACACGATAAATATATAATTCTTGGCGGTAGTATTTGCAAGAGTTTGCTTGTAACTTGCGAATTCAAGCCTGCACGTGGAGGGTCTAATATGATGGTGGATTTGTCATCAATATATTCAAGCGCTTTCTCGGCTTCGGCTAGTATTGCTGTGGCGTTTTTGTTTAGGGAATTTATATTGTTCCTCATTTCTGTTACGGCCGATTCGTTGCTTTCTATGAGCGTGGTTTTGTCTTGTCCAATCGTTAGTCCGATAGTTCCCACCCCACTGTAAAAGTCTATTAGTGGTAGCTTTGGGTTTATCCACTTTTTGATATCCAGTAGAGCTTGTTCGTAGATCGGTAAATTAACTTGAAAAAAACTTTCTGCAGAGTAATTAAAAGGCACCCCTAATATTTCGTCCGTTAGTGTTGTTTCTCCCCAAATTTGTAATTTTTTGGTTATCACACTTGCTGGGCTTTTGGGGTTAGAAAAAATAACTTCAAAACCTTTAACTCCGAGTTCCCTTATTTCATTGTCGCTAAATTTAGGAAAGTTTTCGTTTTTGACATAAAGTTGGGCAACGACATTTTGGGATTTATCACAACGCAAAAGAAGAGTTTTCAAATCAAAACCACCGACCTCGCGTTTTCTTAATAAGTTACGAGTAGTAATAGCTACTTGATTTAGTGCTGGTTGTGCCAGGCTTGTGCCATCAACAGCAACTTTTCCGTGTGATCCACGTTTAAAGAAAGCTAGTTCTAGTTGGTTTTTGTCTTTATCCCAATACCAACTAAATTCAACCTTGTTGCGATAGTGATAATTCCGGCCATTACTGTAGAGGTCGATTTTATCCGAGAGTTTGATATGATGGAGCACGAAAGCTTCGCGGATTAATTGAATTTTATATTCTTTTTCGACTTCTGGCGATATAATCTGCCATGGACTGGTCGACAAAAAGCTATTTTCATCAACGGGCTCTACTCGATCGGAACTTGGCTCGATTACTTTTGTAACAAACCCTTCCGCCATGTTCGATCTTTGTTTTGTTATCTGGACTAGAACTCTCTCTCCAGGTAGTCCTCCCCAGACAAATATTTTTTTGCCATTAGGCAAGAGACCCAAGGTTTGTCCCCCACCAACGATTTTATCTAAGGTTACTTCTACTGTCGGAAATGGTTTTTTCATCTTGTCTATTATAGCTTAAAAAGATTAAACCCCTAGCGCACTATAAAATAGAAATTGAAATAGTACGACACTTTGAGGGGTTGTTTTACGAGAGACTCGTGATGAGTTCGTCTAACTCATCTGATAATTGATAAAGTTTTTGGACTCCGTTTTCAAGACAATAATAATGAAACACGTAGAATATTTCAGTAATTGTTAGCAGAATACAAACTATTGAAACTAGAGCTGCTAATACCGGTAGTGTGACAAATATAAGTAGACAAAATACAAAGGCGATGTCAAGTCCAGCAAAAAATAAAGTTATTAGTAAATGGATTAAACGTTCGTGTTGAAAGTCATGAACGATAATCAAATGATGTTTGTAATATTGTTTGATATTTCTTAAGATTTTTTCTTTTTCGCTAGTGTCTATGTTCTTAGATTGCAATTTTTTCCAATTACTAATCTTGGTCTCGGTGTTTTTTTGATAAGTTCGTAGTTTTTTATTCATAAAGCCTAGTGTAAACCATTTCATACTCAATGTTTAGAGAAATAAATTAGGCGGATAATAAATCATCCGCCTAACTGTGTTTTGAGCTGCGCCACTACTACGATATTGTCATTTGATGTGCCCCAAATATCATA
>CAYXMZ010000002.1:0-46162 GCA_964466345.1 uncultured Saccharimonas sp. (SeqCode) | reverse complement strand
TAGCATAATAGGTATAGTTTAGCATAAAGAATGGTGGTTCGTAAACGAACTGTTTACTTTATTCGCTTTCGGTTTCGTTCAAAGCATCGAGCAAACTATCTTCAATGTTTTTGTGCTTAGGAGCAGAGGTGTTCTTTTCTTGAGGCTTAGCAATATCTTGCTCAATATCGATATTATAACCAGTCAAAAGACTCGCCAAGCGTACATTCTGCCCACCACGACCAATCGCAATCGATTGCTGATCTTCGTTGACAATAACTTTAGCTTGTTTTGAATTTTCGTTTATAACAACTTTGTTAACTTCGGCTGGACTTAATGCATTTTTGATAAATTGTTCTACGTCTTTATCGTATTCAATAATATCAATCTTTTCTTGATCACCCACTTCATTCATCACTGCTTGTACACGAGTGCCATGTCCACCAACAAACGTACCTACTGGATCAACACCAGGAACCGAGCTAGCAACCGCAATTTTACTACGACGACCAGCTTCACGAGCTATACCTTTAATCTCAACTGTACCGTTTTCAATCTCAGGAACTTCTTGACGAAATAGATATTCGACAAAGGCGCCACTACCACGACTTAAAATAAGCTGTGGACCACGAGTGCTATCCTCTATTTCTTTAACTAGAACTTTTATACGAGCACCGGCTGAATACGTCTCGCCCTGTATCTGTTCGCTAGCAGGAATAATACCAGTAGTTTTTCCTAAATCAACTCGTACAACACGAGCATCAACACGTTGGACTAATCCGGTCACAACACTACCGATTTTGTCTTTATATTCTTCAAGTACGTGTTCACGTTCGGTTTCACGCAAACGCTGTAGTACAACTTGCTTAGCAGTCTGAGCAGCAACTCGACCGAAAGTCGATATTGCGTGTTCTTCTTCGATTTTGTCGCCCAAAACAGCGTCTGATTTAATTTTCTTGGCATCTTCAAGACTAATTTCGGTTACTGGTGAATTAACTTCTTCAACCACATAACGAGCTGTAAAAATACGTGCCGTACCGTCATTGACGTTTAATTCCGAACGAACCTCTTGTTCTCGGGTACCATTATCACGACGCCAAGCAGCAGCGATAGCTTGTTCAATAACTGACATCACGGCATCTTCTGGCAAGTTCTTTTCTTCGGCAATAGCACGCACAGCCATAACTAATTGTTTAATGTTTATCTCGTTCATTTGTTGACTCCTTTTATGAAAAAAATCGACCTGCCGGCCGACGATAATGCAATGCGCTAATTATATATCAATACCACGGAATTGGCAAGGTTTGCTCGTCGCACTTGCTTAAAGTCCGTTTCATAGCATCATGTTCAGCTAATGTCACCCATAAATTATATTTTAATTTAACCGCAATTTGCCTAGCGACATATTCACATACAAAAGTTTGGTTCGAGGGAAGCCACATAGAAGCGTCCGCACTGCTCTTTTGTTGATTAGCCACGCCATCGACCGCCAAAAGTTCCAAAGGATCGTTGGCGAGTTTAACTCTTGTAACAAAATCTAAATTCTGAGCGCCGGTTTGCCAGGCATTAGACAAAGCAACTACATGGTCTATTTGTACCTCACTACTACTTTCGCTCCCACGCTGAAATAAAATAACTTTTCCAGAGTATGGGTCGTTCAACTTACCGCTTATAACTTGACATTTTTCATTGATTTTCACGTCTTTCAAATCACGGTTCAAAATAATATTACGAGTATCGCAACCGTTTTTACTATTCCAATCTCCGCCAAATTGTTCACGCGAATAATTATCGCTCGAGGCATGGTTTTTTATAATTAGTCTACTTAAAGCATTTATAGCCAACTCTGTATCAGAAGTAGTTCGAGAAACACTATGGGTAGTGTCAGAAACTTCAACTACAGAAGTTTTTACAATAATACACCCGACTAAACACGTCAGGATAAATAAAATAGCTGAAATCCGTCTTATTTTAAACTTAAGCATATTACTTCTATAATAGTGTTATAATGGTCGTCATGCAATCTATAGATAGACTTATTCTAGGCTTTCGACCTATTAATTATAATCTCTCACTAAGCATCGACCGCCAAGGACGTTCTTTTGGTGGTCTGGTCGTAATTACTGGTCATTCATTATCTCAAGACATCCGTTTGCACGCCAAAAATTTAATCATCAGAAGCGCTTCAGTTGATGGTCATAACGCTGATTTTGATTTAAACGACGACACTTTAATTATTAAGCCAAAAGACTTACAAAACGGCCAACACATCATCACGATTGGTTTTGATGGCAAGATTACTGACCAAATGCAAGGCATGTATCCGTGCTATTACAAGGTTAATGGTGAAAGTAAAGAAATTATCGCTACGCAATTTGAAAGTCATTATGCTCGAGAAGTTTTTCCATGCATAGATGAACCAGAGGCGAAAGCTACGTTTGATCTGACTTTAACTACCGAAACCGACATAACAGTTTTAGGCAATACGCCAATTAAACTACAACGTCAAGAAAATGGACTTCTTGTCACGACTTTCGAAACCACTCCAATAATGAGTAGTTATTTGTTAGCTTGGGTTTGTGGCGATTTACAATCAAAAAGCATCACAACATCTAGTGGCGTATCAGTGAACGTTTGGTCAACAAAAGCACACAAACTAGATGACCTTGATTTTGCGCTCGACATTGCCAAACGTTCAATTGAATTTTACGAGAATTACTTTAACGTTCCTTACCCTCTGCCAAAAGCAGATCACGTAGCTTTGCCGGATTTTGCAGCTGGCGCTATGGAAAACTGGGGACTTTTAACTTATCGAGAATCTGCTTTATTATGCAATTCTGAACTAGCGGCCGTCAGCGATAAACATTACATAGCAACAGTCATTGCTCACGAAATCAGTCACCAATGGTTTGGTAACTTAGTTACGATGCGTTGGTGGAATGATTTGTGGCTCAATGAGAGTTTCGCGACAATGATGGAATACGCCGCAGTTGACGCATTAGAACCATCATGGAATGTTTGGCTTGATTTTAACTACAACGAAACTATCTCGGCACTAAGGCGCGATAGTTTAGAAAACGTTCAACCTGTCAGGACGGAAGTCACAAGTCCAGACGAAATAGCCACTCTTTTTGACGGAGCGATTGTATATGCTAAAGGCGCACGATTAATGCGAATGTTAGCCTATTACATAGGTGAGGATAATTTCCGTCATGGTTTACAAAAATACTTCCAAAAATATGCTTACCAAAACACCGAAGCAAATGATTTATGGCAAGTATTAGGAGAAGTGAGCAACACAGACGTAGCAAGTTTGATGAATAGTTGGTTGGAATTATCTGGCTTTCCTATTCTGAACGTAAGTCAAAATAAAGCTAATATTGTGTTACAACAAACCAAGGCGACAAATTTGGTATCAAAACCGTCAGACGATTTATGGATAATACCCCTAGACACCGATTACGTTAATTCTCCAAAATTGATGACTACAGAAACTCTGTCTATAAAAAATAGCGTAGCCGACAAACAACCCGTTCGTTTTAACATTAATAATTCTGCGCATTATATCGTTAATTACGACAACGAACTAGTAAGTAACATCGTTAACGCTATTAAGCTAAACAAGCTCGACGATAATTCTCTATTACAATTTTTGATCGAACAATACATTTTATCTGAAACCGGTACAGTTGATAGTTCGAGATTAATAGAAATATTACCCGCTTATAAAGACGAAACATGCGAAGTCGTGTGGCGAATGATATCAACAATATTAGGCTCTATGAAAAAATTCGTTCAAAACGACAAAAAAAACGAGGTCCTTTTCAAGCTATTTTCACGTAGTTTAGTATTAAACCAGTTTAACCGCTTGGGCTGGGACAAACTACCCGAAGAGTCAGAAAACGACACGAAATTACGTGGAATTATTCTTACTTGGATGATCAACAGTGAAGATAAAGAAGTTATAAAAACAGCACTATCAAAGTTTGACGAAACAAGAATAAATGATATTGAGTCTGAAATTCGTGGCTTAATTATTAGCGTAGCTGTTCGACATGGAAAAGATCCTAAACTAGCCGATAGATTACTAAAACTATATCCAACTATTTCATCGCACGAACTAAAATTAGACATTTGTTCAGGTCTAACGTCCACTCGAGACAAGATCACAGTCAATAAAATCCTCTCTACGTTGACTGACAAAACAATTGTCAAACCACAAGATTTAGTATATTTCTTTGTCTTTTTGCTAAATAACCGTTATGCACGAAACGAAACTTGGCTGTGGCTTAAAACCAATTGGCCTTGGATTAAATCAACTTTCGGTGGAGATCAATCTTATCGAAGTTTCGTAAAATATTCAGCTGAAAGATTATTTGAAAAAACAGAATTAGATGATTTTGTAAATTTCTTTTCACCAATGATAAAAGATCCTGCTATCAAACGTACTATTCAAATTGGTATAAATGATTTGAAGAATCGTGTTCTAATTATAGAGCGCAGTCGCCAAAATGTTATTTCAAAACTAGCCGAGTTCCAAAAAAGCGTCAACAACTAGTTGTTTTTCGGTAATCGATATGACAGCCAAGGATGCATCTATGTTATCAAAGTTATTAACAGTTAAATAATACTGTGCAGCAAATTTCATTTGTTTGAGTTTTCGTGGTGTAATCGCCTCTAGTCCTCCGCCTTCTCTCTCGCTCCGGCGATATTTTACTTCCGAAAAATAAATTCTATCATCTTTGGTTGATATTATATCAATTTCACACAGACGATTGCGCCAATTACGGGCTAGGATTTCATGCCCTAAGCCTTGTAGATAGCGGGTCGCTGCGTCTTCGGCTTTATTACCAATTTGTTTAGTGGTCATTTGTTCGTTTTGCGTCTCATTGGCCACTATAACTTCGCCCTGAAAGTTTTGACGATATTTATTAAGTGGAGCAAAAGACAATCGATGTAAAGGCGTCACGCCTAAATTTTCAATTGCAGTAACATGTCTCGAAGTACCATATCCCACATGGCTAGCAAACCCATATCCTGGATAAGCTTCATTTTGAGCAATCATAAAATTATCTCGCGCCACTTTAGCAACTATCGATGCTGCCGAAACACTCGGAACTAATAGGTCTGCTTTTTTCATCGTAGTAACATATCGACCTTTAGTAGTGTCGCGCAAAAAATTAACCGTTCCATCAATAATGATTTCATTATAGGGAGTTTTTATCTGTTCAACTGCCCGTTTAGTTGCGAGACACAAAGACTTAGATAAACCAATGTTGTCAATTTCGCTAGCCTCAACCCAGCCAAGTCCAATACCAGGCGCTTGTTCTCGGATTATTTTATCTAACTGTTCACGACGTCTTTTCGATAATTTTTTGCTATCAGTTAAACCGTCAATTGATCCACCCCCTAAAACAACGGCTCCCACCACCAAAGGCCCAGCCCAACAACCTCGTCCAACTTCATCAACACCTAATATCATATTATTTAATAATTATATCACTGTCTTTAAGACAGCATTAAAAAATTAGCTTAGATTAAACTTAATACAAGCTTTGTTATTCTGTTTCGTTATGGCGAGCTTCAACTTCAGCGGCCTTAGCTTCAAGTTTCGCTTCTTCGACAGCTTTTTCCGCAGCCTTAGCTTCCGCCTCTTCTTTGACTTGCTCTTTGAGACGAACTTCTTCGGCTTCAGCCTGTTTGTCTCGAACGTCGTTTACAGCTTGGCGATCAAAGTCAACGTTTTTCAAACGAGCACTTTTACCACTACGATTACGCAAATAACTTAAGTAGTTACGACGAACCTTAGCTCGACGTACAACCTCTATCTTTTGAACAAGAGGACTATGAATCATAAAGCCTTTTTCTACGCCAACACCGCTGGTAATTTTGCGCACGGTAATGCGTGCTGTATGAGAGTTTTTACGATCAGTACGAATAACTACGCCTTCAAAAACCTGAATACGTTCTTTGTTACCTTCTTTAATTTTTTGGTGAACACGAACAGTATCGCCACTCTTGACGTCAACTACGTTGGCTTTTTTCTGCGCGTCATTAACTTTTTTTATCAATTCAAAACTCATAATATACTCACTTTTACGGTTTTTAATTCAATCAGTAGTTTATTGTATCACATCTATAATATTATTCAAAGAGGGATTTAATAAAATTATTAAAAAAGTAATTATTAAAACTCAGGGATTTAAAACTAAATAGTACGATTAACCTCTTCAAGCGTAGTTTCACCTCTTAAAGCCGCCAGTACTGCTCTTTCAAGCAATGTCACCATGCCATTACGACGTGCAGTTTTTTCTATGACTTCAGAATGCATATCAGCCTCATCGCCACGTAAAAAACGCTGTATTTCTTCTGTTACAACCATTTGTTCCATTATGACCAATCGGCCTTTATAACCAAACGGAGATTCACTACTTGGAACTGGTCTCCAAAGTTTGAAATTATCCAAATCTGGTTTTTCGACACCTTCAGGTAGATCTTTTAGAGCATTTTGCACCCAGCGCTTCATTGCATCATCTGGATCGTATTGCTCCTTTGTGGAGTCGTCGAGTCGTCGAAGTAGTCTCTGAGCAATAATTAAACGAACCGCAGAACTAAAAATCGGATTTACCCCAATCAAATCAATCATCCTACTAAAGGCCGCTGCAGTTGAATTAGCGTGAAAAGTTGACAGTACCAAATGTCCAGTAATCGAAGCTTGTATGGCAGTTTTTGCAGTATCAGCGTCTCGAATTTCACCAACCATAACAATGTCCGGATCAAGCCTCAAGACAGCACGCAAGGCATCTGTAAAGTTTTGATCTTTAGTAGTATCAATTGGAATTTGCGAGACACCCTCAATGCTACACTCCACTGGATCTTCAAGAGTAATAATTTTGCGTGTCGAAGAATTTAGAGCATTTATCATACTATATAGAGTAGTCGATTTACCACTACCGGTCGGACCAACCATCAACACCATCCCGCGTGGATGACTAATGATTTCGTCTATTTGTTTGCGATCATTTGCTTCGATAGATAAATTGTCTAGATTTAATATATTTTGATCAAAATTAAAGAGCCTCATCACCGCATCTTGACCATACAAAGTTGGTATAGTCTCGACACGCAAGTTCAGTAAACGCTTTTGGCCTTCGTGCTCTACCTCTCGTTGAATGTGACCAGATTGAGACTCAGTTGCGGCGGTTGAAATATTCGCTTTTGAAGCCAAGGCACCCAACAGAGCCCTGTATCTATCGGTATCCAAATCAGCTACAGGATGAAGAACGCCATCAATACGCATTCTAATCCTTATATGATCACGTTGATTTTCAATGTGAATATCGCTCGCTTGCAGTCTATTAGCTTGATCGATTAGATAATCAAATATATCATCGCTTTTTACGGTGTTAAGCGTTTCACTGACTTGTTTAATAGTGTCGCTATCACCAATTTTAGCAATTTTTATATCATCATATACAACCTGGGCTGGTGGATTATAGCGATTCATCATCTCACGCAAACTACTATCGCTAATTAATATAAACTGGATGTTTTTGCCATTATTTTTATAATTCTCGGCCAAGTTAGTAATATACGACTGGGGAGTCTGGGTGGTAATACCAAATTGCCAGTTATTATCGTTGTCGCCTGAACTTAATGGCAAAATATGGTTCTGCATCATTTCACTGTCTGGCAAAATATCCTTAAATAGTGGCGCATTGGTAATATAACCACGCATATCAAAATATACTCGACCTAAAATTGCAGCTCTTTGCTGGGTAGCTTGCTCTTCTTGGTCACGTCGCCGCTGTTGAATTTTATCCTCGTCCATTGCTTACTATCATAGCACAAAAAGCTTGTGGTTCTATAATCAAAAATTAAAGTGTTATACTTGAAAATGATGGAAATTATCGTAATCGCCCATAATATCCGCTCAACTTTTAACGTTGGAGCTATCTTTCGCACTTGCGAATGTTTTGGTGTATCTAAGCTTATTTTAAGTGGTTATACCCCCTATCCTAAAATCAAAAACGACACACGCTTGCCTTATGTTGCTGAAAAACTAACGAATCAGATTCATAAAACCGCATTAGATACAGAAGTTATGGTACCTTTTGAATATCAACCAACGCCTAACTTTACCGATTTACGAAAAAAAGGTTATAAAATCATAGGGTTAGAACAATCACCCGACAGCATAAAATTACAAGACTACAAACCAAAAGATAAGACGGTTCTACTTTTGGGCGAAGAAGTACATGGTTTAACACCAGAACTAATCACCGAATGTGATGAAATAATCGAAATAAAGATGTTTGGTCGTAAAGAATCTCTAAACGTTAGTATCGCCAATGGCATAGCTCTATACGCCTTAACAAGTCCCAAAAAATAACCGTGCTATTTTACTACAACACAATCTTTACCAAAAATATCACTAATCGAATTGATTAAATTTTCATCAACTTGGATTTTAAATGGCAAACGAATTGCGTCTTTTTTCTCACCGAGAACCAAAATTACCTCATTGTTACCATAATGCTCCATCATTTCGCGTTTCATTGCTTCCAGTGATTCGAGATCATCAGGATTTTTAACATAAATGTAAATCTTTTTTGCCGATTCATCAACCACATCGAAAGACACTGGTTTTTGCTTTTTTGAGGAGTTGGCGGTTGTTTTGGGGCGTACTTTTGGTTGTTGTTTTTTTACAGGCTTACGCTCAACCTTGCTACCAGTCGATTCATAATTTTTTAATTCTTCATCAGTTATAAATTCTAACCTGTCGGCAATAATTTTAGGTTCACCGTTTAATTCTCCGTTACGGTCACGTGCATTTACTTTTCCAACAACTTTAGCAACCTTATCAGAAGTTAAGTTTTCACCTAGTTGCTCATACAGGTTTGGAAAAACAATAATTTCACTTTCGCCAGTCTTGTCTTCAACTCCCACGAACGCCATTTTGGATCCATTTTTTGTCAAAATAGTTCTAACTCGCGTCAGCAGACCGCCAACAGTAACTTGTTCACCGTCGTTTTCGACTTTAATTGTCGACAACGATATCGTCTGCTCTTCAAAATAAGTATCGTAATTATCCAGTGGATGAGAGCTTATATATAGCCCCATCAATTCACGTTCCCACATTAAAAGTTCACTATCAGTGTATTTTGTTGGTGCCGGCTGAAGTTTGAGCGTTGAACGTACGGCAGAATCTTCTCCTAGTACACTAAATAAATCTATTTGCCCACTGTTGGCGTCTTTCTGAAATTTGCTGGCAAATGCAATAATCGTATCAAGGTTGAATAATATATCCGATCTATCACCTAAACTATCAAAACCACCAGCCTTTACTAAAGATTCCCACGCTTTGCGATTGAATTTACTATTCGAAACCCTTTTTGCAAAATCCTCAACGCTTTTAAACTCACCGCCTTCTTCGCGCGCTCGAATAACCTCCTCGACTGCTGCCGTGCCAACCCCTTTTACCGCGTCCATACCAAAACGAATTTCGCGCTTGTCAGGAACTACCGCAAATTCAACAAATCCCTCGTTTACGTCAGGAAGTAGTACTTTTATACCTACACGTTTACATTCACTTATTTCAATAGCTAGCCTATCGATATCTCCGTGATCACTAGTCATTAAAGCGGCCATAAACGCTTCTGGATAGTGCGCTTTCAAATAAGCAGTCCAATATGATATCATACCGTAGCATGCCGAGTGAGACTTATTGAAACAATAGTCAGCAAACCCAAGTAAATCATGCCAAAACTTTTCGATTACGTCTTTTGGTACACCATTTTTCACGGCACCATCGATAAACTTCACTTGCATTTTTTGCATTACATCGATTTTTTTCTTACCAACCGCTTTACGTAAAGTGTCTGCCTCACCACCAGTAAAACTACAAACATCACGCGAAATTTGCATGACCTGTTCCTGATAAACCAATACACCAAAAGTTGGCTTCAATGCAGCTTCCATCAAAGGATGTGGATAGGAAATATCTTCTAAATTATTTTTGCGTTTTACGTAACTGTCGGTTAGCCCAGCAGACAACGGACCCGGACGATACAAAGCGCCCATGGCAATAATGTCGTCAAATTGAGTCGGTTTCAGATCTCTCAAATAACGCTTCATACCCGAAGATTCAAATTGAAATACACCAGTAGTATCGCCTCTCTGCAATAATTCGTAAGTTTTTTTATCATCTAGGGGCAGCGTTGCTAACGAAATCGTTTCGCCATAAAGCTTTTTTATAATACGCAAAGTATTTTTGATAATAGTTAGGTTGCTTAATCCCAAAAAATCCATTTTAAGCAATCCCAACTCTTCAATTTGACCCATTGAAAATTGCGTCGTAACTACGCCTTTTTGAGAATATTCTAAAGGCACGTATTTAACTAATTCGTCTGGGGCTATCACTACACCACAGGCATGCACACCATGAGAGCGAATCGTTCCCTCGAGTCGCATTGCATAATCAAGCACCTCTTTGGCGGCTGGCGTACTTTGATAGGCTTTTTTGAGGTCGGCATTTTCTTCAACACTAACTTTCAGTGGAATATGGCGTCCCTGAACTGGTGGAGGAACTAGTTTTGCCAAACGATCACTCTCCGCATAGGGAAATTGCAACACGCGACCTACATCACGAACGGCACCTCGTGCTGCCATAGTGCCAAAAGTGACAATATTAGACACTCTGTCTTCACCATATTTATTAGAACAATACTGTACAACTTCATCTCGTCGTGTATCTTGGATATCGATATCAATATCTGGCATAGAAATACGATCTGGGTTTAAGAACCTCTCAAATAGTAGCCCGTACTTAATGGGGTCTAGGTCGGTAATATTTAATCCGTAAGCGATGATAGAACCGGCCGCCGAACCTCGCCCTGGACCAAAAATAATTCCCTGAGATTTGCCCCAGTTCACAAAATCTTGGACAATCAAAAAATAGCCGTTAAATCCCATTCCATCAATAACTTTAAGCTCATATTCAGCCCTATCTAAGACTTCTTTTGAGAGGTGTTTTTTTGCTTTTTCAATCGTAAGTTTTTTTGCAGACTCATCAGGTAAACTTCCGAACCTCCTTGCCAAACCTTGATACACCAATAAATCTAAGTATTCTTTTTCGTTCTCGCCGTTCGGTGTGGGAAAAACAGGGATCAGCATGCGCCCAAGCTCTAGTTCAACGTTACATCTATCAGCAATCTTTTTTGTGTTTAAGATAGCTTCTGGGTATTCTTTTCCCCAACGCTTTATAATATCCCGCGGATCAGTTACATAGAGTTGAAAATCAGCCAAACTCATTCTTTTTTCGTCTGTTAGATATGCTCCCGTACCGACACATAGCAAGATTTCATGAGCTTCTTGATCCTCAAGTGTTAAATAGTGCCCATCATTACTAACGACCAATGGAATATCTAGCTCTTTTGATATTTTTACAAGACCATTATTAACTTTATTTTGAACATCCCAATGAGATGGACTTTCGGGGTGCCCGTGATCTTGCATTTCTAAATAATATCTATCACCAAAAATTGATTGATACCACTGTGCCACTTCCACGGCACCAGAATAATCGTCTAATTTCAAACGTTCAGCCACTTCACCGCCAGCACAACCGGACAGAATAATCAGCCCTTCGTTATATTTTTCAATTATTTCATGATCAATACGAGGTTTGTAGTATTTACCCTCTAGATCAGCGATAGTACTTAGGCGCATCAAGTTTTGATAACCCTTATTGTTCATCGCAAGCATGGTCAAATGATAACGCGGCTTATCTTTTGCGGGATCACGATCGTGTCTAGAACGTGCCGCAACGTAAGCTTCCATACCTAAAATAGGTTTTACACCAGCCTCAGTTGCAGTTTTGTACATCTCGAAAACACCAGCCATGGTGCCATGATCGGTAATCGCCACAGCTTCCATACCTAAATTTTTAACTCGCTCCACTAAATCTGGGATTTTCGTCAATCCATCGAGCAAGCTATGGTGTGTGTGATTATGCAAATGCACAAAATCAGACGGTTTTAACTCTACCCCCATATGTCTTTCTAGTATAGCTCAAAAGTGAGCAACTTAGTGTAGTAAAAAGCACAAGACTACGCTCATCGTAGTCTTGTAAAAGAACTGTCAAATTCAAATTATTTTTTTTCGTTAAAAGCTTCTTTAGCGGCCTTAGCTGCGCGTTCACTACGATCACGAAAGTCTTCTACTGTATCTTTGGTTTTTTCAAAAGCCTCACTAGCTTGTTTTTTTGCATCCTCTGCTATAACATCGGCCTTGTTTTTCGCTTCTTTGACGGCCTTGGTTGTGTCAGCAATAACTTCATCGGTACATTCGTCAAATTCCTTTTTCAAAGCTTCACCCTTTTTGGTTAAATCAGCTCGAGTTTTTTTACCACTTTGTGGAGCAGTTAAAAATCCTACAACAGCACCGACGGCAGCTCCAAACATAGCACCTAACGCAAATTTACCTTTTGACATATTATTCTTCCTCCTCTTTTTCGTCTTTGGCTTTTGATTTAGCCTTAGCTTTACTTAATTTATCAACAGCTTTTTCTACCATAGAAGCAATAAATTTTGGCGATAACACCTTTGCTACGCCAGAAAAAATCGATCCTACATTTTCAATCGTATCTTCAGCTGCTTTAGTGATTTTACGAATTTTGTGAGTCAAGACTATCAGATAAATCATAAGTATAATGCCTAGGAACAAAAAAACTGCTAGTACGATTGATAAAATAACGACTAAAACTTCAGCTGAACTACTCATATTACCCCTTATATTTTACTGCACATCTATAATATCACTTAGCGTCATCACTGGCAAATATCTTGCGACGAATAATCTCTTGAACCTTGCTCGGATTGGCTCGTCCTCCAGATTTTTGCATTACTTGACCAATCAAAAAACCAATTACCTTCTCGTTACCGGCTTTAAACGCCTCCACGGCAGGCTTAGCAACCGGATCTTCTAACATATCGTCAACAACGGCTTCCATTTCTGCTTCATCATTGACTTGTATATAACCTTTCTCAGTAGCATATTTGGCAACATCGGGAATCGTCTTCTCGCTAACCAACTCACGGAAAATTGCTTTTGCGTTAGTAGAACTTAGCTCTCCGTTTTGTGACAAACTATAAATTCTATCTTCGAGTTCAAAATAATCAATGCCAGTGATTTCGAACGTATCGTCTCGTAGTAATGGTACTAAAATATTGACACACCAGTTGGCGAAAAACTTGCCCTTAGTTGGGTTATCGGCTAATTTTGCTAGTGGCTCTAATAATTCAACTCGCCCTCGATAATCATTTTGGGCGCTTAACAAAGTTTCAATTTGAGAAAAACTTAGCCCAACAGAACTCAAGATTTGACGCCATTTCGGAGGTAATAAAGGAATTTGAGCCTGAACTTTAGCGATATAATCATCACTGAGAACTATTGGTGGTATATCTGCGTCGGGCATATAACGATAATCTTGGGCGTTTTCTTTACTTCGTTGAGTAAAGCTTTTTTGTTTGGTTTCATCCCAGCCGCGCGTTTCCTGTACTACTTTTTCTCCTCGCTCCAAAAGTTCAACTTGACGACGAAATTCATATTCAACACCACGTTCAACACTGCGGAAGGAATTAAGGTTTTTCATCTCACTACGCACGCCTAAAGTGTTAGATTCTGCAGGAGCCACAGACACATTAACATCAAAACGCATGTTGCCATGATATAAATCACCTCGCGTTACTCCAGCATAGGTCATCAAATGATAAAGTTCCGTCACGTAAGCTTTAGCATCAGCTGGTGAATAAATATCGGGCTCTGACACAACTTCAATTAGCGGAGTACCCGCTCGATTTAAATCAACTAAACTAAAATTTCCTTTGTGAGTTAATTTACCAGCATCTTCTTCTAGGTGGGCGTGATTAATGCGGACCTCAAAACTCGAACCGTCCTCGCGTGGCACATCTACTTTACCAGCACCAATAATAGGCTGGTACATTTGAGATATCTGATAACCTTTTGGTAAGTCTGGATAAAAATAATGTTTACGGTCAAATCGGCTAATTTTTGCAATTTCAGCACCTAATGCAGTACCTGCAATTATCGCTAAATCAATCGCTCTATGATTTAAAACCGGTAGCATACCAGGCAAAGCATAATCGATTGGACTGACTAAGCTATTAGGTGATTTATCACGTTCGTCATTATCTGCTCCACTAAAAAGTTTTGTATTAGTTGATAACTGAACATGGCATTCAATTCCTACAGTTACACGATATTTTTCTAGCTGTTCTGTCGTTAACATTATATCGCCCCCAAGTCTTTGAGTGCTTTTTTAAAACAGACGAGAGCGCCGCGAGCTTGTTTATAAGAAACTTTAACGTCAGGTTCATGCGCAATCTGGTTGCGTAGTTTATGAGCTAACCATATACAATTACGATCAGAAAAAACTTTGGAATTAGTGGCATTTTTAAGCCTCTCGCCCATCGTCTCACCATTGAAACCGCGCTCTTTCAGAGCTTGGTCTACTAGTTTATCAGCTTCAAGTATTGCTATTTGATACGTCGTCGGCTCATTTGCCTTAAGCTTATTTTCAGCTTCTAAATATTTCAATCTAAAATATTCAATATTTAGGTGTTTTTTAGTTTTACGAGAATTGGCCGATATTAGTGCAAAAATTAGCGTAGCCAATATGATAATTCCCATGAACAAAAAACAGATTCCTGAATCCATTATATTTTTTCCTCCATAAAACGAGCCAAAGCCAACAAGTTGGCATCGCTTCGCATCGAACCAATTAATTGAACTCCAATCGGTAGACCTTCTTTGTTAAATCCAGCTGGAACGCTTATAGCTGGCAATCCTGCCAACGAAGCCGGTACTGTCATAATATCATTTAAATACATCTTCACAGGATCCGTCGTATTAGCTCCTAATTTAAAAGCCGGAGTCGGTGCGGTTGGACCAATCAGCACGTCGTATTGCGAAAAAAGTTTGTCAAATTCCTGCATTAATAGCGTGCGAGCTTTGAGTGCCTTGAGATAATAAGCATCAAAAAAGCCACTACTAAGTACATAACTACCAATCATGATTCGACGTTTGTTCTCTGTCATGAAACCATTTTTACGCGTTTTTCCATACAATTCTTCAAGTGTATTCACGCCTTCGGCACGTTGGCCATATCGTACTCCATCAAATCTTGCTAAATTACTGCTTAACTCGGCTGGCACTATAATGTAATAAATTGCTAAAGCGTACTCTGCCATCGGCAAACTAACTTCTTCAACAGTGTGCCCAGCAGACTTTAAACCCTCTACGTAATTCTCAACTTTTTGTTTAACTTCCGCGTCAACGTCTTCTGTCATAAAATCACGTATCAGACCAATTTTTTGACTTTTTTTGGCTTCCGCCTGAATAACAAAGAAATCATCTAAAGTTGTTGAGTCTTTTTCGTCACGACCAGATATAATAGACATAATTAATTCGCTATCAATTACGTTTTGAGTGAAGACACCTATAACATCGGTACTACTCGCCATCGCCACAACACCAAAACGACTTACGGTACCATAAGTTGGCTTCACTCCAACAACATTATTAAAACTAGCCGGTTGACGAATTGACCCGCCTGTGTCACTACCCAAAGCAAAAGGCACCACATCTAAGGCCGTTATTACTGCCGAGCCGCCACTACTGCCACCAGCCACGCGAGTTTTATCAAAAGCATTTTTTGTTGACCCAAAAGCAGAGTTTTCTGTACTACCACCATGAGCAAAAGCGTCTAAATTTGCCTTGCCTATACATATAGCCCCCTCAGATTCGAGTTTTTCAACGGCAACGGCTTGCAAAGGCGCATCAAAGTTTTCAAGTAATTTACTCGCAGCAGTTGTGGGAGCGCCAAAAGCTAAAAAATTGTCTTTGGCTACAAAAGGAACGCCAGCAAGTCGGCCTATGTTTTTTTCTATTAGAGCTTCTATCTCGTCTTGATTAAGATTAGATTCTTTGGCTTGAGATTTTAATAAAGAAAGTTTTTCATCAATCTCATTTGCTCGTTTCAGCGCCCTATCTCTACTTAGACCAAGCAATGCGTTATATTCCGATTTTGCTTCGGCTTTAGACAAAGCTTCTTTTACTACCTCGGTAACAGATTTTTGAATAATTTGTTGTTTAATTTCAGTAATTGTCATTAAAGTACCTTTGGAACTTTTACTTGGCTGTCGGATACGTCACTAGCTCGCGCTAGTAATTCCTCTCGTGTCACTTTGCTTTTTATCACCTCGTCATCACGCCAAACGTTCTGTAAACCCGTCACTTGATAGGTTGGCTCTACGCCTTCTGTATCGAGTTCACTGAGCTTATTAACATAATTTAAAATATTGCTCAAATCGGTTTGAAGACCGTTAATTTCAGCCTCATCAAGTTCCAAGCTGGAAAGTTGCGCCAAATGCAATACATCCTCGCGAGATATCTGTGTCATGAGCCATATTATACTTCAAAATGTATTACTTTGAAATAACTACCTGCATTTTACAACCTTGTCATAACCCAGCCCTCATAGGCGTTGTTCGCAATCCGCACTAATTTGGAATATACTAGTAATAGGATGAAAAAAGAAGAACTAATCAGCAATGCTCGTCAACACTACGCAGACGAACAGATAGAGGTCCTTGATAAGGCTGTTGGTTTTGCTATCGAAGCCCACGGCAGCCAAAAACGTGCTAGCAATGACCCTTACATCATTCACCCGTTAAACACCGCAAATATATTAATATCTTGGGGTATGGACATCGACAGTGTTGTGGCTGGAATTCTGCATGATACGATCGAAGATAGCCCCACGACCTTAAAAGATATAGAGGAAAATTTTGGTCAAGACGTTGCCATGCTTGTTGATGGTGTAACAAAGATATCCAAAATTCGTTCTGGTATGCGAGATTTGTCTGAATATTTACCCCAGACTACTGATAACCTATCTAAATTATTAATTGCTGTTAGCCAAGACATTCGCGTACTTCTCATAAAATTAGCTGATCGTTTGCATAATTTACAAACTTTACAATATTTGTCTAAAGAAAAACAACTCAAGGTTGCACGTGAATCATTAGAGGTTTTTGCCCCTTTGGCCGATCGACTAGGAATTGGTCAAGTCAGAACGCAAATCGAAGAATTAGCTTTTAGTTTCTTGGATCCAAAAGAATTCAAACGCCTTAAGATTTTGATGAAAAAACGACTAGGCAAAAGTACCCGCAAACTCGGTATTATTCGTGTTGAAGTTGAAAAAGCTCTACGTGAGCAAGGTATCGAATTCGAGATAAACGGACGTGTCAAAAGTATCTACAGCTTATATAAAAAACTTGCGAAAGTGGACAATAACATCGACGACATTTATGACCTAATGGCCCTGCGGATTATTGTTAATCGCAAAGAAGATTGTTATTTGGTATTGAGTACCCTGCACACTTTATATCGACCAATGCTTGGACGTATCAAAGACTATATTTCTACACCTAAACCTAATGGTTATCAGAGTTTGCATACTACAGTCATCACGCCAAATGAACAAATTATCGAGTTTCAAATTCGCACCCACGAAATGCATGAATTTGCAGAACGAGGTTTAGCTGCGAGTTTTCACTATAATGCCCAAAAAACCTCGCGCGAATACACCGAACGTGGAGCTATCGCTAACCTACCAGAGAACATGCAATGGATTACACAGCTACAAGAAGTTGCCACAAAACTTATCAAAAACGAGAAAATACCTCGTGATCAATTAAATGTCGACTTATTCAAAGATCGTATCTTTGTTTATTCACCAAAAGGCGATATTTTTAATTTACCGGAAGGTTCCTTGCCATTAGATTTTGCTTACATGGTACACACCGACATAGCAAGGCATGCCGTGAGATTTAAAGTTAACGGCAAAATACATCCTTTTGATAAGCCTTTACAGAACGGGGATCTCGTAGAAGTAGAAATAAACAAAATGTCGTCTCCAAAACCAACGTGGAAAGATTTTGTTACCACCGCACATGCGCGCAATAAACTTCAAAGCCAACTTAACAAAATCAATATATTCAGTACAATTACAGGCGTAACAAATATCTTCGGCAAAGATAAAAAGAAAAATAAAACGAAATAAAAATCAGCAAAAAATAATATCTACACCAATCGCGCTTAGAATACTCATCTCTGCTAAAGGAGATAGTATATAAAAATACGACCAGACAACGGCTATCAATAATACCAAACTTACCAAGGTACCCACAACCCCTAACACTATAAAGCCTAGCTTGTTACTCCCGATTAAAGAAACAACTATAAAGACCACTACGGCTATTGCCGAAAAAGCATAGCTAACCCAACCCAGTCAATCTTACACCTCTTTCTGATTGAATGGTGACTAAAATAAAGTAAACATTAAAGTTCAAATAAAACTAAACAAGTTCATCTAATGATATAATAACACAGAAAGCGCTATTTGTCAATAGTGCTACTCTATTTATTATTCCAGCGATCGATTGCGTTACGAATAACTACTTTTGCATCATCAGCTCCGAACCAACCTTTGACAGTAGTTGTACCAGGTTTTTTGAGATCTTTGTAATGATTAAAATGATATTCGATTTTTTCAAGCGTACGTTTTGGTACATCGACTAAACTTTGAATTGCATCACCACTGTTGCGATCGTCGGCCGGTACTACCAATATCTTATCATCAACCTCACCATCATCTTCAAATTTCATTACGCCAATAACTTTAGCTTCCATAAAAACTCCCGTTGGCAAAGGTTCGTCAGTTAAAACAAGTACGTCTAATTCGTCTCCGTCTTCGTCCAAAGTTTGCGGAATAAAACCATAATTTACAGGTTTCGCAAAAATGCTAGGTTCTACTCTATCAATCTGGAAACACCCCAAATCGCGTTTCCACTCAACTTTATTGTTACTACCAGTCGGTATTTCAATTACCACATTAATAATACCGTCCTCAACATCACCTGGTGTTAAAATTTTGTTAAAATCAGCCATTCAATCTCCTATTTTTATCGAAATAGTCTTAATAATAATTTAGCGCTATTATACCACTTATTTACCGATGCCCAAATATTCTCTTATCGAAAGCGCGGCTTCCGCCCCTTCGCCAGCAGCTGTAACAATTTGTTTAACCGAAGTATCACGTACATCACCACAGGCAAAAATACCTTTTACATTAGTTTCGAGCTTATCGTTCGTAACAATAAAGCCTTCGTCTGAAACAGCAATACCCGCACCGCAAACAAAATCCGAATTCGGCCTCATACCAGTAAATATAAATACGCCATCGACTTCATAAGATATATTTTTACCGTTTTGTTCAGTTATAACACCAGAGACACGATCGTCGGTAATAATAAAATCCTTCGTGACAGCACCAAGATGAATCGCAACTTTACCTTCTTTCACAAGAGATTCTATTTCATCAACCAACACCCTACTGGCCTTGATGGTACTACGAACTAATAAGTCAATATGTGTAGCAAAACGGGTTAAATAAATTGCTTCTTGAATAGCCGAGTTAGCCCCACCAATCACTACCAAATTTTTGCCATTATAAAATCTACCATCACAAGTAGCACAATAATGAATTCCCCGTCCAATATATTTTTCTTCATTTTTTGTACCTACTCCACCGTACTGTCGACCGGTAGCAAGTAGTACCGCTCGTGTTTTGACAGACTTATCACCCGCGACCACTATTTTATAGTTGCCTTTATCTTCAATGGATTTTACTTCTTCTTGTTCTATCACAACTCCAACGTCACGAGCTTGTTTTTCAAACTGCTCGGCCAAATCGAGACCAGAAACTCCTTCAGAAAAACCAGGGTAGTTTTTGATTAAATCAATCGTCGCCATCATTCCGCCTATAACACCTTTTTCGTACAAGACTACATCTAACTTATCTCGTCCAGCATATAAGGCTGCGGTTAAAGCACTTGGGCCACCGCCTATAACCACCAAGTCCCTTACGACATCGCTCATATTACTCCTCCTTTACAATTTCGTTAATTTTAACTATAAATTCTAACGGAGTGTTAGGAGGAATAATAGCTGAACCATATTCGCCATAGGCCTTTTCATACGGTATAGTTAAACGGACAGTGGAACCAGCTTTTTGACCAGCTAACCCTTCTTTCCAACCAGTAATTAATCCCGCTAAACTAAATGTAACTGGTGAATCATCTTCGTTGGTCTTTTTTGTACTATCAAAAACTTCTCCACTAGGTAACCAGCCAAAATAACTAGCTTTTATAATATCGCTTTCAGAAACAACATCTCCGCTTCCTTCATCCAACACTTCAACTTTTAATTCTTTGACTTCATCTGCATTAAACTGACGTGCGCTATATCTAGCCAATGGTTCAGATTCGTCAGCAGATTTTTGTGCCTCTTCCATCATTTGTTGGTAAGCTTTTACGTCATCATCATAATTTTTGTAAGTTAATGCCACAACCAAGAATGATCCGATAGAACCAACACCCATGATAATTGCAATAACCCAAATAGTTATTCGTTGATTGCGTTTTGTCATACTAAATTACTTCACCACCCGTTACTGATTTTACTGCACTAGCTAAGCCGTCTATGACTGACCCGACTTCGTCTTTATTTAAGGTATGATCATACGAGCTCAAAGTTATATGTAAAGTAATGTTTTTAGTCAACAAGCCTTCGCTCGCAAAAATATCTAATGGACTAATGGTAAATTTAAAAGACTGACTAGCTAAATACTGCGTAGCCACATTAAAAACTTTTTCGTAAGGCACTTCTTTTTCAACTTTGAAACAAATATCACGCTCAGCCGACGGATAA
The DNA here is from genome assembly GCA_964466345.1 of uncultured Saccharimonas sp. (SeqCode). Taxonomy (GTDB): domain Bacteria; phylum Patescibacteriota; class Saccharimonadia; order Saccharimonadales; family Saccharimonadaceae; genus UBA1547. The sequence continues at coordinate 25,327 of CAYXMZ010000002.1, read as the reverse complement.
TGACTATCCGGCTGATAATTACTGGAAGCCTCTTGATAAACCTTAAACAATAAATCATTATTAAGTTCAAATCCTGCGCTATGCTCTGGCAATTTAAAGTTTTTTATAACACTGCGCTTGAATTCACCGACTACGCCAATGACTTCGCCACTCTTAACTGCCACTTCGGCACTTCGTTTTGGCTCAAAAGGTTTTGTGACATATTCATCATTAACCAAAGGTTTGTATTCAAATTCAACATTCAACTGGCGAGCCAGATAATCGAGTATTCTTTTAGCCATATAGTATTGAGCTTGCCCAGCACGCGTATCAATAACTACTAGCCCCAAAGAATTAACTTCAACTGGCACGTTTTCATCATTAAGCCCTAATTCTTTGGAATGAACCTTATTGAGTTCGAATAATGCAAAGTTTTCGTGTCCTTGTTTGACATTAGAAAAAACCAGCCCAAGTAAGCTCGGCACGAGCGACTGTCTGTAATATTGCAATTGCGGACTAATCGAATTGATAATTTTATATGATTTTGAAACGTCTTGACCAGTTTTTGCCAAAATATCTCCGTCAACAAAACTATAAGTCAGAACCTCGTTGCCACCAGCTCGCGTCAAGCCTTGTCTAATGACGCTTCGGAATTTATCAAAATCACTAGGTGAAACAGCTGTTGAATCACGCATAGGCAGAACTGGCTTGATATTATCAAAACCGTTCAAACGTCCTATTTCCTCTGCAACATCCTCTACTATATGAATGTCTTGACGCCACCAAGGAGCTACAAGTTTGAGACCTTGTTCTACGTGAAACTCAGCATTTTTTAAAGTATTTATAATTTCTTCTTCAGTATAATTCGTACCTAAAATATCGTTAATTTGCTCAGTTGAGAATTCAATTTGATTAGCTTCTGGTTTATCCGGATAATCCTCTGCTACTTTACTGGCTATTTTTGCTCCCGCCCAATCATGCAAAAGCACAGTTGCGTTATTTAGTACTGGCGCTGTCAATTCAGCTGACTGACCTTTGGTAAATCTTGTAATTGCTTCACTAAAAATGCCGTGTCGCATCTGAGTACTTCTCAAATTATATAAATTAAAAGTAGCACTTTCTATAACTATGTTGCGCGTATTGCCGTCGATGGCTGTATTTGCTCCACCCATAGCACCAGCTAGTCCAATCGCCGTGTCGCCAACCGAAATAACTATATCTCCACTCTTCAGAATAATCTCTTTGCCGTCAAGTAAAGTCAGTCGCTCTTCTTCTCGTGCTGAACGAACGTGAATATCAGCTTTACCACCGCCAACCTCAACTAATTTGTCGTAATCAAAAGCGTGCAGCGGTTGACCAGTTAGCATCATCAAATAATTAGTTGTATCAACAATTGCATTAATTGGTCGCACGCCGACGCGAGCTAAATAAGTCTGAACCAGTAAAGGCGATAGCTTACCACCATCTGCGCCTGAGATTACCACCGCCTGATAGCGTGGTGCAAGTTTTGAGTCATCTATTTTGACCGAAAGCTCAACTTGATTGTTTATATCTTCCAAGTTAGGTTTAGTTTTAGCTAGCCAATCAGGAGTTTTAAAAGTTTTTCCAGAAATTGCTGCTACTTCTCGAGCAAAACCAATGACACCAAACACGTCTGGTCTGTGAGTCAAAGATTTATTTTCAATATCCAATAAATAATCGTCTAGCTCGTAAGCTTCGGCAAAAGAAGTTCCAGGTACAATGTTGTCATCTAAAACCAAAATCCCGTCATGCTCATCATACAAATCTAACTCTTTGGCACTAGCAATCATTCCATTACTTCGAATACCACGCAAATCGCGCGCGTCTAATTTTAGCGGCTCTTTTGAATCAAAAGTTGCAGGCACTACTATTTCTGGTGGCAACCAAGCTACTATTTGACCAGTTGCAATATTCGGAGCACCACAAACAACTTGTACAAAACCATCGCTATCACGCTCAACATCTTTGTTTGCGCCGTTATCATCTAGTTTTACGATACTCAGATGATCTGAATCAGGAAGTTTATTACAGTCGATAGCTTTGGCCGTTAAAATCCCTTCATATTTGGCACCAAGATTTGTTACGTTCTCAACTTCAACTAATCTTGAGTTAATAAGAGTCACCAATTCATCGACTGGAATATCAACCTCAACAAATTTCTTTATCCAATTTAGCGATACAATCATACAAATTTCCTCAAAAACTGAAGTTTACCAGACTCGAAATGACGCAAATCTTCGATTCCATATTTCAACATTACCAAACGTTCAATTCCACCTCCCCAAGCAAAACCTCGATATAAGTTTGGGTCAATTCCTGCCATCTTAAGAACATTGGGGTGAATCATTCCGCAACCCATCATCTCTAGCCACTCACCAGACTTACCATCCAAAGTAGTAGGTTTCTCAATCATAAACTCCAAACTTGGTTCAGTAAAAGGAAAATATCCTGGTTGAGTCTTGATTTTTAATTTCTGACCATAATAACTTTCAAAAAAACTACGTAAAGTACCAAGCATTTCCCCTAAACTAGCATCACGACTCACTAGCACCCCTTCGCATTGATAAAAAGTATGCTCATGCGTAGTGTCAACATCTTCATTACGAAAAACCCGTCCGTAACTAATACTAGCAATGCGTCCACCTTCGATTTCTAACTTGCTACGACCCGCTTTCAAGATACGACTTTGCATCGTACTAGTGTGAGCTGGAGGAATGAATCCTTCTTCGGTCTTAAATGTATCATAACTATCACGTGCCGGATGTTCAGGCGGAAAATTAAGCGACGTAAACATATGGTCATCGTCGTCGATTTGACGTGCCTCTATAGCTTCAAAACCCATACGAGTAAATATATCCACCACTATTGCTAGTTCTTTAGTCAAAGGATGTTCGGTTCCTCCGTCAGTTGGCAACAATCCAGGTAAAGAATGGTTTGCTTCAAAAGGCGCCGTAATGTCAATGGCTTCAACACTAGCACTTTCTAGTTCTTCTTCTCGCGCTTTAATTGCTTGCTCTAAGGAGTTTTTTAGTCCATTGACACTACGACCATACTCAGCTTTTTGTTCAGGTGCAACTTGCTTAATATCATCATAAAGGCTCTTTAATAAAGGCGACTTTAAAACCTCGCGTGGATTATCACTGGTTTGAATTACATCGAGCAATTCTTGTCGAATGTTTGCAATATCTTTCATAAACTAATATATATCTTACCGCCCAAGCTGGCTAAGCGTCAACCACAGCAATAATATTATAAGCGCCGTCGCTCCCAAAACCCATAGCCAGGCTAGTTTTTTTGTTTTATTGCTACCCTCAATATATCTTGAATCTTCTACACCATCTGGCGCATCAACTAAATCATTTTGACCGCTTAGGTTTTTGTTACGCAATTCAGTGGCTAGGCGTTTTTGTAACTCACTTCGTTGCTCATCTTGTCTAATAAATAATGCCATATAAATACATTATACCATTTGTGGTTGTATATTCTAATGTGCTATACTGTACTTGTATTTTATTTTAAGGAGGGAGAATCCAGATGGCCACTAAAAAAGCCGTTGCGTCTAAAAAGGCGTCTAGCAACAAAAAAGTTGCAAAAAAAACCTTGCCTACTAAGGCACAAAAACAAACACCTATAGCTATTTACCAAAATTGGTGCAAGCGAGGTAATCGACACCCAAACATCAGCTTGGCATTTGCCGAATTTATCGGCGTGTTTTTGCTGGCATTAGCTTTTTTGATGATGCAAGGTAGTCCATTGTTCTTTGGTCTATCGACAGCTGCCATCATTTTAATAGTCGGTGGTATATCGGGTGCGCATCTTAATCCAGCCGTCACATTTGGCGCTTGGGTTAGTCGTAAAATTAATGCCAAGACAGCTGTTTTTTACATTGTTGGGCAAATTTTAGGTGCAGGCGCAGCTTGGTTGACAATTAACCGCTTTATGAATGGTGTATCAAGTGATGGAATAGACTACACCTCGTCAATATTACATTCTGGAGCAATCACCGGTAACGAAGGCTACTTGTTCTTGGTTGAACTACTAGGAGCATTTATTCTAACACTAGGATTTGCTAGCGTAATCCGCAACAAATCATCTAAGATTACAGCGTCTTTGACTGGTGGTCTCGTAACTTTGATCGCCTACTACGTAGCTATGTCACTATCAACAATTCTCTTAACCGAGTCTTACACTGGTTTAACATTCCTAAACCCAGCTTTAGCATTCGCAGCTAACGGTTTGGCATTTGATTGGTCACTAGCAATCTTTGTACTAGCACCAATCTTGGGTGGCTTAGTCGCCTTTGCAGTCAGCGAATTCTTGCATTTCCAAGAAAAAAACTGTACTTGTGATATCTGTGAAAAATAGTTTTTAAATTATTTCAAGATAGTGAAAAGGGGAAGCAAAAAAGCTTCCCCTTTCGTTATCTCCCGATTAACTCAAGACCCTTTTCGTAACTAGCAGCATATTTTTTATGAAGAACATGCTTAATGGCTAGTCGAGTTGTTTCGTCAAAGATATCCAGATACTCTTCAACTAAGAGCAAGCGAATATTCTTATCCAATCCTTCTGTCGTTTTTTTAACGATTTCAGATATCGCGAAACTGTAAAGTGCAGAGTTAGTCTTGATATCGTCGTCTAAAAACAACAGCGAAATCTTGTATCCAATTTCTCTTACGGATCTTCCGTCGTCATAGCGCAACTTATCTAGCATACTTAATTCATCATCGTCATCTGACGATAAGATATACGCCGCTAGACAGACGCGCTCTTTCAACCGAAGAGACTCGGTAGTGTCTCCATTAGACCACCTCCTCTAATTTGGTAAAAAGAGATAACGCACGATTATTGTATCACATTTAACAGTATTTGTCAAATATTATGCTCGTTTCAAGATATTTATTTAATTTATTATCGCTTCAAACTATCCTTGACGGAATCATTCCAAGCTTGTCGTTCTTCTGTTGTCTTTGGAACCCTCTCTACTAATCCGGTCTGTGAGTCTATACACCATTCGTCACCTTCATCTAGATTTATTTCAGCCTTAGCGGCACGAGCTATTTCTTGCACGGCTTCTTGACGCGCAACCGAATCCTCCGGGCTAGTAGTTGTTGACATCTCGACAGGTGTTGTTTCGATCGTAGTAGGTATTTCTGGTTGTGTTTCAGGTGGCGCAACGGGTGCACTTTCTACTGGTGCCATTGGTATTTCATTATTTATTTGCGCTTCTGGGGCTGAGCTTATAGGTTGTTGTTCCATTTTTTACCTTTCGTTTTTGTTTTAGTCTTGTGACTGGCTCTATAATAACATTGCAAAACAAAAAGTCAACCATTGCTCTAATGCTAACAATTTATGCTATAATTTCGGTATGGACAAAACATTATTAATTAAAGCCATGGCAGACTGGAGTATATTACCGATACTACTATTAGCGACTTATGCACTAGTCTTTAAAGTACCACGTGGCAAAAGAATTCAATCTTATAATACTATCATTCTAGCAGGATTAACCTCTTATTTATTAGCACAATTGGTAGCTATTGTTTATCAGCCAGACGCTTTGAGGCCTTTTCAATTACTCGGAGCCAGCGCAGGTGCATCTTTTTTAAATAACCCTGGTTTTCCATCTGATCATGTGTTATTTGTGACCGCAGCTACCTGTGCAGTCTGGTTCCAAACACATCAAAAAGTAATTACAATTATTATGTCTGTTTTAGTAATCATAATGGGGGTAGGACGCATTTTAGCTCTAGTTCACAGTCCTATTGATATTATTGGCGGACTATTGCTCGGTTTGGTTGGTATTGTGTGGTATCTCAACCCAATACTGTGCCGTCCTAAATCGACAAAGCGGGCCGTCGAAGAATAGTCATGGCGAGAGTTATAAGAAAGTCGTCTAATTCTAGTACAATTTCTAATGATTTTAATTTGCAAAAAACAATCGCTCTTGGTGTGGGAATGGGAGTTGTCTTTTGGATACTTTCTCAAGTTTTGACACCACGTTTTGGGATAAGTTCTGGCGGATCTGTAGCTACGGTATTAACTGCAACAATTGGGATGTTGGGGTTATCTTTTTTGAGCTTATCAAATCGACCTCTTTTGATTAGTGTTGCAGTAGCCTCTTCTCTTTGGTGGTTGGCTGGCGCAACTCAGGGGCTGGCTTGTCAAGAAATTCTATTTTGGGATGTTTTAATTTTTACTATTGCTTATCTAGTTTTTGGTTGGCTAACACGTTACAAGAATATTGTTATAGCTATAATCATTACTGTGATTTTACTAGCACTAATTAACGCATTTATAGCTTAGTTAGTGTTAAAATAGTCTCATGGATATTCTTTTGATTGTAATTTTGTGCGTAGTTATTATGGGATTTTGTTTAGTAGTCTTTGTTTTGAGTCAAAAGCTCAAAGAGCTCAAAAACTCTGCCGCTACTGATATGCTCAAAACAGATTTGGTTGAACTATCGCGCAGTGTTGATAATTTGCGTCAAACCGTCGGCGACAAAATAGACAACGGTAATCAGTCGATGCAAAAATCGATGCAACAGCAACTTGGCGCTAGTGCTAAATTAGTAGCCGATGTTACTCAACGCTTAACTAAACTAGATGAAACTAACCGACGCGTGGTTGACGTGGCAGACGAGCTCAAAACTCTCCAAAACGTACTACAAAATCCGAAACAACGAGGAAACTTAGGTGAATATTATCTGGATACTGTGCTCGGAAATGTCTTACCTCCAGGGGTTTATGAATTACAATATCATTTTAAAGATGGTGAAATAGTAGATGCAGTAATTAAGCTCGACAAAAACCGACTCATTCCGATAGACAGCAAGTTTAGTCTAGAAAACTACAACCGCCTCATCGAAGAAAAAGACAAAAACAAACGCGACAGTTTAGTCAAAATTTTCAAAAGTGATCTCAAAAAACGCATCGACGAGACATCAAAATACATTCGCCCAAGCGAAAATACTCTCGACTACGCCTTTATGTTTATACCAAGCGAAGCTATTTATTATGACCTACTGACAAACAACGTCGGAACAACCGGTACGAATGCTCGTGACCTCATAGAATATGCCTTCATCGATAAAAAAGTTATTATCGTTAGCCCAACTACCCTACTTGCTTATCTACAAACAGTTTTACAGGGACTCAAAAGCCTACAAATAGAAGAACAGGCTAAGGACATACAAAAGCGAGTTACCGAGCTCGGAAAGCACATAACAGCGCACGAGGTCTATATGCAAAAGCTTGGCGCTTCTTTGGGTACTTCAGTTAATCATTTTAATAACGCCCATAAGTCCTTGTCTCACATGGACAAGGATGTTATTAAAATCGTTGGCTCAGATTCTACCGTCGAACCAATCCTGCTTGACAAACCAAGAGATGATGAATAAAAAATAACCTCCTAGAGGTTATTGTGTTTTGTGAGTTGTCATCGGGGTGATTCTACAAAAGAAAAACCCCGATGACCTATACGTTACTTAGTTGTGCAATACCTCTAAAACTCGCCATTTGAACCCCCTGAATTCTATTAGACTTCCCGTGCCGTATCCGCCGTCAATAATAGCCCTTACCAACGGCGCGTCACCACGGACATAAGACAAGATCTTTTTGTTATCTTGGTCGATAATATGCGAGGGTCCTTCGTGATTTGAGTCTATGTGAAGTTCTCGGTTGCGGATTCCGTGCTTGTCATCGAATTCCAATTCAAGCCTGATAATCATCCCTTCTCGAACCTTTCCAAATTCGTCCGACATTGATATCACCGCCTCTCTACTCTCGTAGTCAGTAACGCTATTCCCAGTCAATAATAACTCAACCAAGAATTAGCTTAAATATACTATATTTAAACATTAAATCAAGTAAGCCTATTGCTATTGAGGTTATATCTCTGTTAGTGTAAAATATTAAGGTCCTTAAATGTACATTTATTGGGATGTGGCCAAGTGGTAAGGCACCAGGTTTTGGTCCTGGCATTCGGGGGTTCGAGTCCCTCCATCCCAGCCATAAAAAAAAGATTCACCTTTTGGTGAATCTTTTTTTATAACCGAGATTGTAGGAATTCGAGTTTCCAAATGTCCATTCGGAGGGGCGAGCCGTGCAAGTCTGCACAGCGCAAGAAAATTTTCCGCCAACAGCTAATCTATTTTAACGCCTCTTTGTGGGTGCTTTAGTAAGTTAGTTATATATCAGACCGTTGTATTGCTTGTGCTATAATTTAGCTTATGATTGGAATGAATAGTTCTCAACTACGAGGGGTTATAAAACGTCAGGGTTTTACTATCGTTGAGCTTCTTGTTGTTGTTGTAGTCATTGGAATATTATCAGTCATAACTGTAGTTTCTTATACAGGCATAACACAGCAAGCTAATGTAGCTAGAATGCAAGTTGAATTAGAGTCTGCTTACAAGAAGCTAAATATGTTCTATACCGAAAATGATACATACCCTGTTGATTTAAGTGCAGCTAAAGATGCGAAGTTAATACCGACCGATAGTAAAACAAATGAGATTTATGTTGCTGATAATTCAGTCAATCCTGCTTATTATTGTTATTCATTTACTACTGGTACTGAAACCTATGCTATTGATAGTTTATCTAGCGTCTCTAAAGGTGGATGTTTGACTAATCTTATTACTAATGGCGACCTCGCCATTGATTCCAACAGCGATAACATTGCTGATGGGCTAACAGCCAGCAATGCAGGTTCTTATTCCTGCACAGCAAATGTGCAAAAGTTCACCGCCACCGCAACCAATGGCGCAATGTCGTGGTCTCAAAATGTAGTAAGCGGTCATAAATATTATGCGGGCGTTTTCGTCAAAGTTGCCTCCAATCAAACGGGAATTAGATGCGTTACAAATGTTTCAGCGTTGAGTGTTTTTTACACGAACTCTGGGGCTTTTGAGCGGCTATCAATGGTTGTTACAGCCACCGCAACCGGCAAAAGCATTTTTAAAGTGGTCGAGGCTAGGACAAGCGGCTTTACAGATATACAATTTAAGTACGCATCGTACATCGACCTCACCGCAACCTTCGGCGCTGGCAACGAGCCTACTGCAGCCCAAATGGACGCAATGCTCGCTGAATATCCTGATAGTTGGTTTGATGGCACTAAGAAGGGCAGCTTATTCTGGTGAAATTATTTTGGCAAACAAGCTATTGAAGCTATCCTTTTGTGAGTAAATCTCTCTCATAAAGTTATTGCAGGACAGTAGGTCCTGCAATAACCCTTGTTAATAAACGTACAGTATATTTATTTTTTCTTAGACTTAGCTTTTTTAACCGACTTTGTCTTAATAGTAGAGTGAGAAATCCCACTGTAATAACTTCTAATTTCAAACAACAAATAAAGCCCTGCGGCTATGCCTATAATATCCCATGCAATTTGACCAGGACTAAAGAATATATTGATTGCAGCGATAACTGCAGTAATAAATAATAAGGTTAGAAGTTTGTTCCAACCACTATATTTCATAGCTTTTAGATCTTTTACCGCGACACCAGCTACGAATGCTATAATTACCATCTCAGCAACTTTCAGCATCATCATCCAGACCCATTGAGTTGAATAGCTCTTTGGCACATAATAACCAAAAACTTCGCTCGGTACGTTAAACAGCGCTAAAGCCGTAAATATCGTCTGGATCGTTGATATAATAGCTAAAACCATCAGAAATACAGAGACAGCTAACAACCACCAAGCGTTTTTTGCCAAAGTTTCGCGCCAATGATTTGGTATATGCGGCAACGGCTTTAATAGCTTTTCTGTCTTATTAACTAAGTTTTGCAACTTGCTCATTTCTTTTTATCCTTATTTTTTACGTTTAACTATATTACGCGCTGATGGACACAATTTAATAGTAGTCCAAACAGCCAAACCAAAGGCGACAAGGCTAAACAAAACGCCAAACCAGCCAAATTGAACATCAATTGTCTTATCAAGCACACTTAAGCCAGTTGCTTCTTTTCCAAATAACAAAATACTAGCAAGCATCCAAAAAAACGGCACTAACCAACCGCAAATCATACTCATATTTCTCATAGCTTTGCTAATACCAGATATGTATAAAGCAAAAGGTAGAGCAAAAAACTCTATAACCACCATAACTGCGCTAAAGAGCATAGCTATAGCTGGCAAACCAAACAAACCAAAATCTCTAAATAAATAGAAGAACTCTTCAAACAAGAACAACTGGGCTAGTAAAACTACTGTAATAATCCCAGCATATACAAAAGGCACAATCAAATCAGTTTGTTTTTTTAATGGAGGAGAAAGTTTAACTGGTGTTATTAGTTTCATAACTCAAGTATAAATCATAACCATTATATTATACAAGTGTTGTTGTTTTTACCATTATGCTTGCGCTTTTTGCTTAGTTTTCCTAAAGTACTTATAGCGAAGGTTACAAAAACAAACAAATCACCAAACTGTGACTAATCGCTTCACGATATCCACCATAACTATTTTTCTAAAATAGGGCTACAAATAGTAGTCCTATTTTATTTTTCGTGAATGTTTGGCGCGCCATTTAGCTATTTCACCATGATGTCCGCTAAGTAGTACTTCTGGGACTTTCATGTCGTCAAACACTTCAGGACGCGTATACTGAGGAAATTCTAGGGTTTCACCATCACTAAAGCTTTCGATTTCGGCGCTGGTTTCTCCTCCAAGCACGCCCGGCAACAGACGAACTACGCTATCGATAACCGCCATTGCTGCTATCTCTCCGCCGGTCAGCACATAATCTCCTAGACTCACTTGCTCGTCAACTAATTTCAAAATTCGTTCATCATAGCCTTCATAATGTCCACAAATAAATATCAGCCCTTTGCCGTCCATTTCGGCCCAGTTTTTGGCTGTTTTTTGAATCCAACGTTCACCGCGCGGCGTCATCAAGACAATACGCGCATCTGGGTCATGTTTTTTTGCTTTTTTGACAGCTTCAAAAATCGGTTCAGGTTTGAGTAACATTCCATCACCACCACCATAGGGTGTGTCGTCAACCTGTCGACGCGGACCAATGCCAAAATCGCGTAAATTAATTGTCTTGAATTCCACTATTTTATTTTTGACTGCTTTCCACATCATTGAAGTGCCTAGAACTCCTTCAAACATCTCTGGAAACAAAGTTATAATTTGTATTTTTTTCATCTTAAACAGTTTAGCTGATATCAAGTTTTTTGTCTAATTAAGACAAAGAAAATCCCCTACAATCCTTGCCGTATTTTGGCAAAAATCGTAAGGGATTACACACAAATCTCCTAACATCCTCCGCAGTGGCGGAAGAGCCTTGCTTTTCCTCGCAGTTCAAGTTGTTTTTGAACTAAGTCGATTATATATCAAGGTCGTCTAGTTCCGCAAGTTCTTTTCGAGTTTTTTCGGAATAATCAGAAGCGTTTTCCACAACCTCATCTATAGAGTTTTCCTCTACCTCTGAATCAACTGGTTGAATCTCACGTGCGGGCTTGTCTTCCTCACTTCGCTCGTCGTTATTTACAATCTTTAGGTTGTAACGAGCATCGTTTTTAGTCCCTAATGCCCGCAGTAAAGTCCTCATACTTTGAGCTGTAACACCACGTTTACCAATTACTCGACCCAAATCCTCTGGATTAACTGTCAAAGCCAATAGAACTCCTCGTTCATCGACTTCTCGATCTACTACAACATCGTCGGGATGCTCTACTAGAGATTTCGCTATATATTCTACAAACTGTTGATCTATTGTCGGCATTTCACCTACCTCCCCGCTCGTATTAGATTACTAATTAATTTTATCACGCTTAAGCTACTAAAACTATTCGGATTTCGCTTCAGATGAAGCTTCTTCTGTCTCTGCTGGTACTTCAACTACTTCTATCACTTCTTCTTCGCTAGGAGCTTCTACAGGCGCTTCCTCAACTGGTTCTTGTGCTTCAGCTGGACGATTTTTACGTAATTTTTCTGGATTACGTGTAGTTTTGCTATTGTCGTTCTTGAATTCTTTTACCCAAGATGGCATCTTGACACCAGCGTCTTTTAGCAATTTAACAACTCTTGGGCTTGGCTGTGCGCCATTATCCAAGTATTTTTGTGCTACGTCTTTTTGAACTTTTGCTTCTTTGGTATGTGGATTGTACGAACCAACATAAGCAACCACGCGACCACTTAGAGGACTACGACGAGATTCCTGGACTATTAGTCTGTACATAGCATCATCGGTACGTCCGATACGTTGCAAACGAATTGCGAGCATAAATAAATTTCCTTTATCTAATTAATATGATTTTACTCTCGGATAATATTACAGCATTTGAGGTAATAAGTCAATCACGACATTGCCACATCTACTGTGTTCCAGTAGTTAAACCTTACCTTGTTTTTCGTACTTTTCCAAAGCTTGTTTAGCAGCCAATTGTTGGGCGGTTTGCTTATTCGGCCCAACTCCGCTGCCCATTAAACTACCTTTAACATAAACACCTAGTTTGAATGTTTTGTCATGATCGGGGCCACTCTCTGCCAATACTTTGTATTGAGGAGTTTCGCCGTCAACACGTTGCGAGACTTCTTGAAGATGAGACTTTGCATCGCGCCATTCGCCAGATTTGATAATTTCATCAAACCGCGAAATTATATTTTGATGAATAAACTTCTCAGCCTGCTCGTAACCAGCCTCAAGATAAATCGCACCAGTCAACGCCTCGAACGCATTAGCCAATATTTGCTTTTTTGCACGATCGCTACCGCGTTTTTCGCCCCGACTCATTCTAATAAGTGGCTCATACTCCAAAGCTATGCCGGCAGCACCAATACTCTCGGTTCGAACCAATGCCGCTCTCCAACTAGTCAAAATACCTTCTGGCTCATTAAAATTACTAAATAAGAAATCTGTTACCACCAATTCCAGAACCGCATCACCCAAAAATTCCAGCCTTTCGTTGTGATCGTGCGTACTTTTGCGATGCTCATTAACGTAGCTACGATGCGTAAAAGCAGTTATTAGCGTGTCGATGTTTTTAAATTCAAAACCTAATTTATCTTTAGCAAAATCTTTATATGGCGCTGTTTGAATACCTGTCATAATTCCTCCTATAAATTCCCCTGACGTATGCGTTTCATAGCTAATAACATCAATTTCTCAATGTCGTCATATTCAATGGCATCTAAGGCATCGTTAAACTTAAACCATCTGATGTCTTGCATCCAATCTTCTTTTTTGATTTCATCACCCTGTTTCGCTCGAACTAAGTATATTTGTGTGGTCATTAATACAAGTTTTTCAAGCCGACGATAGCGAAAATTAATCTTACCCAAATACCCCAAGATTTCAACGTTTTTCAACCCAGCTTCTTCAAAAATCTCACGCTTAGCAGTCTGATCAGCTGTTTCACCTTCTTCGATATGACCTTTTGGTATAGTCCAACGGCTACGCATGTCTTGAATTAGTAAAATTTCAACATCATTATCTTTGTCGCGACGAAAAATAACCCCACCAGCAGTCGGCTCACGCACTATTTCTTGAATTTGCCCTTTACGACCACTGATGTATTTCTTGATATTATTTAGCTTTGGTATCGCCATTAGCCTCGTCCCCTGCAAGTTCGCGATAAGCGGTGCCTAGGACTCCGTTGATAAAGCGACTTGAATTATCAGAACCAAACGCTTTTGCCAATTCTACTGCCTCATTTATAACCACTCTAGGTGGTACGGTTTTGGCTTCATACAATAGCTCGTACATACCGATTCGTAGAATGTTACAGTCAACTCGAGCAATTTGATCAAGTGGCCAACCAGGTGCAATAGGCTGAATTTTAGCATCTAATTCGTCGGCGTGTTTTATTACATTTTTAACTAAACCTTCAACGAATTTCTTATCCTCGATAGCTGTATCGTACCTCTGCAAATTGCGCGTTAAAACCTCATCAATATTCACTGAATCATCTTTAGAACCTGTGCGAAATTCGTATTCGTATAGAGTTTGCAAAGCAACGATGCGACCCAAGTGACGATTTGATGCCATACGTTTGTTCTTTTCCGTTTGTTATTAAGTTTCAAAATATTATTTAGTTGTTTTTTTACCAGTTTCACGCTTGGTAGTCGTGACTTTTACTGGCGAAGTCTGGTTAACTCGACGAGCAAGTTTGAGCCGTAAATGACTTCTTCTTAGCCCAGTTTTACACGGACTAGTCTGTTTTTTTGGCTGACCCATAAAAAGAACTCCTGTTTATATTATTTCAACTTGACCTGATTATAGCAGATTTTTCTACTTTTACAAAGACATTGAATTGAGCGTTTTTATTGATAAGCAATTCGAAACCCGAAATTCACATCACCATATGTGTTTCCGATGCCTAGATATAGCGCAAGTACACCTGCGGTACTACCAAGAGTCCAAGTACCACCACGAAGAAAATAACGCTCTCCGGTCTCATTATAATTTGAGTAAAGCGATCCTACCCCAGAGCTGTTTTGCCAAGTAACATTGCCTACTCCTGTAGAGATTGGTGTGGAAGAAAACGGAAAGTCATTTAGTAATAAGTTTGGATCATTCCAATTTTTAGGCGAGTAGCCTGAATTATCAGTAATTAACCCAGGCTGACTAGTAGTTTTTCCTTGCGTCCATTCCCACATATTACCACTAAAATCCCATATATATTGACCGTTAGTTAGAAGTAAGGTTCTTCTGTTATTAGAACCTATGGTTCCAATTCCCGTCATACCGAATTGACCATCATTGTCATTAGTACTAGCTGCAATACCGCTTGATGGATTACTTAATACGTGTCCTTGGTAAATAAAACCTATCCCAACTTGATGGATAAAACCGCCATAGTCCCAGTTGTTATCTACGCTTAAGACGTTTTGGGCTATTGTCATCCATTCATCTTCCGAAATAAGATGACAAGAACTACATCCAGGATAAGTCGTAGATTCTGCAAGAGCTTGACTTTGACTAATTTGTCCCCAAGGTGTACCGCTGGCACGCGAATCGGGGACCATAGAAGAGGAATAAACTTGGTTACCATTATCATTATCTTTTATTTTTATTTCATATTTTGATACACAAAAATCATTAGTACCATAAATACCGCTACCTGGTACTGGTATGAAGCCAGTCATACATGCTTTTCCGGCAGCAGAACCGGCTTCAGTAGTGGCAACACTAGGTGCTGAATTACTGTTTATGGAATAGGCGAGGTCATTATTTTTAATAGTTAAATGAAAGTCCGAAGGAACCACAGAATTATAAGTCATTGTATTGTTGTTGTTAGACTTGAGACAATATTTATCAGAAGCTACAGGATAAAGAGGACAATTACTAGCAACTAAAGTAGTTGGATAAGAGCCATATTTAGCGAAATAAAGTTTCAATATTTTAGAGTTATTGTTCAAATCCGCTATAATAGCGGACTCAGTAACTTTTGCATGGACACCATCATACGCTATTAACGTTATACTAGTTAAAACAGCTAGTATAACAACTACAATTAAGAGCTCCGCTATAGTAAAAGCATTTAAAACTGGTGTCGTCCAACTCTTTCCTTGTTTCATACGTAATCTGTCGCGTTTAGCTATAAGCATAAGTTAAGTATAACATCTAATTTTTATTTCACAAATTTACTTTTTCCCATATAATGAAAGCTTGACACAATAAAGCATTAGTGTTATAATCGGGTAATGAATCAAGAATTTGAAAACAAAAAAGAAATCAAAACCCCAAGTCGAATGAAAAAAATCGGATTTGGAGCATTAATAGCTATATCTGTTGTTGGATTACCTGCCAGTTTGAGTTGGCTTAACGAACCTACTTTTTCTGAGACAACCAAAGAGATATCTGGAGCAACAAGTTTTTGGGATGCTGCTCAATGGGTTGAAAATTCTGAAAAACTCAATAAACAAGATGTGGTTAACGAAATTCGAGAAATGAACCCTGACATAGATCCTGGCGAAATAACGACAAGCACCGAAATTACAATTCCAGCTGGCGTTAGCATTAATAAACTAGATCAAACGGCTCAAAATATCGACTCGGTCGCTCAGACTAACGAATCCGAAAAAGACTAAATTAAACGACGACATTTACTAATCGACTCGGTACATAAATTACCTTGGTCGGTTTTTTATCTCCAACAAAAGATTTAACATTTTCTTGCGACAAAGCCAAGCTTTCAATTTCTTCTTTGGAAGCGTCTTTTGATACTGATATTTTAGCGCGTAACTTACCATTTACTTGCACGACTATCGTAATCTCGTCTGTTTGCAAATATTTCTCATCCCATTCTGGCCAATGATCAACATGAATCGTGTCTTCATAACCAATTTGATGCCATAATTCCTCAGTAATATGTGGCGCGAAAGGTGCTAAGATTTGCAGCAAGCCCTCGATAGCAAACTTCCACTCAGAGCAACGTCCGATACCAAACTCGTCTTTGATTTTGTAATATTTATTCACCGCCTCCATCATAGATGATACGGCGGTGTTGAACTTTTCGTCCTCAATGTCTGAAGTAACTTTTTTGGCTGTATAATGAGCGATTGAAAGTATTTGTTTTGATATCTCATCGGTTAATTTAATTTCGTCAGAGTCAATATAAAATTGTGCTAAGTTCCAAACTCGATTTAAGAAACGATAAGTGCCCGGTACGCCCTTAACGTCCCAAGGAGCTTCGATATCATAAGGCGCAATAAACATTTCATAAACTCGCAAACTATCAGCACCATAGCCACTATCCATAATCTCAAGTGGATCAATCGTATTACCACGACTCTTGCTCATTTTGCTCCCGTCAGGAGCCATAATGTAAGCATTGTACATCATTCGTTTGAAAGGCTCTGGCGTACTAACCAATCCTAGTTTATAGAAAAATCTCATCCAAAAACGCGAATAAAGTAAGTGCGCAACTGCATGGTCGGCGCCATTATAAAAATCTACTGGACCCCAGTATTTCTCCAAATCGCTGTCCCAAGCTTGCTTGTCATTAAATGGATCTATGTAGCGTAAGAAATACCAGCTTGAACAAGCGTAGCCGTCCATGGTGTCAGTTTCGCGCTTGGCAGGTTTACCACAAACAGGACAAGGCACATTAACCCAATCTTCTGCGCTAGCCAATGCCGAAACAGCTCCGCCGTGGGGTTTAAAATCGTCTAAATCAGGTAAAACAACAGGCAGTTGATCATCTGGCACAGGAACCGCTCCACAGTGTTCACAATGGATAATCGGGATTGGTGCGCCCCAATAGCGCTGACGACTAATTAACCAATCACGCATTTTGTAAGTAATTTTTTCATCACCAACACCCTGTTTTTTGATCCAAGCAACAATCTGCTCGCGAGCGTCACTCGACTGTTGACCATCAAAAGTACCAGAATTAACTAGTGTTCCTTCACCGTTATAACAGCCAGCTCCTGGCAAGTCTTCTGGTTTTTCAATTACTTGAACTATTGGCAAATCAAATTTTTGAGCAAATTCATAATCTCGTTGATCGTGAGCTGGAACGGCCATAATTGCACCGTTACCATAATCAGCCAATACATAATCAGCAATCCAAATCGGAATTTTATCACCATTGATTGGATTTATAGCATAACTACCAGTAAAAACACCTGTTTTTTCGCGAGTCTCTTCCATCCGCTCGACTTCGGTTTTTTGTATTGCTTGTTTGATGTATTGCTCAACTAATTCTTCTGTTTCTTTGGTAGTAATTTTTTTAACTAAATTATGTTCGGGCGCCAACGCAATATAAGTCGCACCAAAAAGCGTGTCAGGTCGAGTAGTAAAGACTGTTATAATTTCATCGCAATCATCAACTTTAAACTGAACTTCGGCACCAAGTGAGCGACCAATCCAATTTTTTTGCATGGTTTTAACTTTTTCTGTCCAATCAAGCTCATCGGTAGCTTTTAATATTTCATTGGCATAATCGGTAATTTTGAAAAACCATTGCTTGAGGTTTTTCTTAGTAACTTGGTTTCCACAACGCCAACATTTACCGTCTATTACCTGCTCATTAGCTAATACCGTTTGGTCGGTTTCGCACCACCATTGCGGAGATTCTTTTTGATAAGCCAAGTCGTGTTTGTAAAGTTGCAGAAAAATCCACTGTGTCCAACGATAATAGTTAGGGTCGGCAGTGCTAATTTCTTTTGACCAATCATAACTATAGCCAAGACGTTTTAATTGCTTCTTAAAATTCACCAAAGCTTCATCGTGTGCTTCACGCGGTTTTTTACCAACTTTAATAGCATAATTTTCTACTGGCAAACCAAAAGAATCCCAACCTATAGGGCTATATGCATTATAACCTTGTTGACGCTTAGCACGAACTTTGATGTCACTAAATTGATAAGTACGCCCGTGACCAATATGAATACCTGCGCCAGTAATTCCTGGCAACATACTAAATCCATAGTATTTCGGTTTTGAGTGGTCGAATAAGTCAACTTTATAAGTACCGTTATCCTCCCAATATTTTTGCCATTTTGGCTCAATTTCAACTGGTACGTAGCGTTTCATTTGATAAGTATATCATAAAATTAGTCATCTGTTTAATAACTAGCTTTAGTTTTTGCTTAAAATTATATTAATATAGCGCTTTATTTAAATTTGGAGAAAAAATCGTTTTTGATTTTTAGCCATTTTTCAGACTGACGGACTAAAACTTCACTGTCAGTAGCATTATGTAGAAGTATTTTAACCGCTTCCTCTAAATAAACATTACCCTGAGAACCTTTAAAAAGAATGGTTGCGTTTGGTTCAATCACACTATTAACGAAAGCTCCGGCTTCGATGGCGGTTTTACAAACTTTTACCTGACAGCCACGCGACTTTGCTGATGGAGCCAAATATTTTTCAGCCTCATCGCCTACCGTTACAACCCAAGCCAATTGACTAGGGTCACACATTTTACCAAGTTCACGATGCTCCTCGGCCGAAGTCAATCCAAGCTCATTCATGCTACCAAGTACTGCTATTTTTTGTGGCGCTGGCAGTTTATAAAGTTCATTCAATGAAGATTTAACTGCCAAAGGACTAGAATTGTAAGTGTCATCAATCAATACGCTATTTTTTACTCCTCGTAACATATTCATTCGACCAGGTAGTGCGCTAACTTTGATCAACCCTTTGATAACTTCTTCTGGGGTAATACCAAATTTAACACCAATAGCCACCCCTGCAATAGCCGGCCTTAAAGTATGCTCACCAAAAACGTTTATCGTCGCATCGACTGGTTCTAACCACTCTGGAGCTATTAGCTTGCCTTTATGTCCGTTTCCAGCCGTGTATCCCTCGCTAATAAAGTGGTATTCCGCCTCTACGCTGGTTCCATAAGTATTGATATTAGGATTAGTTAAATACTTAGCGAACTCACTGTCGATGTCATCACGGTTAATAAGCGCTATTTTAGAATAATTAGCAACCTCTAGCTCCTCACGAGCCACCATATCAATGGTTTTAAAGAATTCCATGTGTTCTGCTGAAACTGCAGTTATCACAGCATAATCAGGTTTTAAATATTTACCAAAATGTTTAACTTGACCAATTCTATCTGAACCTAATTCTTGCACAATAACATCAACATCAGCTTCATCGCGAATCCTTTGCTTACAGGCTTTGAAAACTTCTCGCCACGCATTTATACTTTTTATGTTATCTGGATATTCAACTCCTAATATAGCAAGTGGTGCACTGAGAAAAGTGTTATGGTTACCCTCGTGCAAACGCACTTTAAATTTCTCAGCTAATACTGTGCCAATAGCCACTTTAGTACTGGTTTTCCCAACACTTCCAGTCACTACAACCAACTTAACATTTGGATGTTTTAAGAAATATTTTTTTACGTAATTTTCTAATTTTTTTTGAATTATTTTTTGTAACATAAATAAATTATAACACTTCATCAAGGTCTATTTGATCAGCAGAACTAAAAACAGCCGAAGCTCCTGTAAAATCATGGTTTTTGGTCAGATTATTATAGATAACGATACATCTCATGCCAGCTCCAACGGCCGACCGTAGACCAGCTTCGGAGTCCTCGATTACTAAACATTCACTTGGTTTTACACCAAGCTTTTGAGCGGTTAAAAGATATGGTTCTGGATTTGGTTTACGATTTGTATAATCGTTATTTGTTACAACCTGCTCAAATAAATCCTCTATACCGAGACGTCTTAAAACATCTTCGGTATCTTGCCTGCCAGAGCCAGTACATAGTCCAGTCAAAAATCCTTTTTCTCGTACCTTTTTCAACAACTCAATAGCCGGCCTTATCGCTGGTACTTCTTTTAAAAGCTCAACGTAGTGTCGGTATTGAAGATTACAGAATTCATCATAATTTAAGTTGTATTTTTGTATCATCGATGAAGCGTACTCTCTTGGATGTTTACAGATAATCGAATCTTTTTCGTTCTTAGTTAATTTGACACCCAAATCTGCCATCGCCAAAACACCAGCTCCCACGTTGCATGTTTCAGAATCAACTAGTATTCCATCTCTATCAAAAATAACAGCTTTTATCATAAAACCTTAATATTACTTAATAACTCATTGGTGGGTGCTGAGGGGCTTGAACCCCCGACCTCCTCGGTGTAAACGAGGCGCTCTAGCCAACTGAGCTAAGCACCCAAGATTAGTTATGTGACGCACGTCTTTTAACGGTAATGGTGCGCGAGACTGGACTTGAACCAGCACACCCTCGCGGGCACTACCACCTCAAGGTAGCGTGTATACCAAATTTCACCACTCGCGCGTACAACTGCTAGTATAACTGATTTTAAGGTGTTTTGTAAACCGTTTCTAAGTTACCAGACCAATTCAAAACATCACTATATCTATCGATGCCTGAAACTAATGTGTCGTCAGGACTTAAGGCAACAACATTTTTATTAACAACATATTGCATAGTGGACTGGTACAACCCTATCGCCGGCACGTCAGACAACCACTGGTTAACAAAAGTCATATATTTTGCTTTTCTTAGAGTCATATCAAAGGTTAAACGAGCTGTAGCTAAAACATCGTCACTCACCGCACTAGAATAATTGGACAAATTAAGACCTTCAGTTGATATTTGCGACGAATGCCAATATGCATAAACATCCGGATCGCCACCGATATCCAATCGATACAACAATACATCATAATTACGTGGCTGAATAACATCTTTGATTATATTCTGCACTGCACCATCAGTATCGGCTACTTGAGTATTCACTACAATACCCAAAGATCGCCATTGCCCAGATAATACTTCTAGATCGTCCTCGTATTCATTACTTTTAGCCGTTGCAATTGTCAATTGTAAAACTTTATCGTCTTTTTGACGCACACCATCAGACGACATGGTCCAACCAGCTTCATCCAATAAAGACTTAGCCAATTCTAAGTTAAAACCAGGCGCAGTTGGCGAATTACCATCTAAATTAATAGGCGTAATTGGTAAATAAAGCTCCGGCACATCAACCGGTAATTTATCCATAATCGCCGTAGTATTAGTGGCAAGTTGTAAAGCTTTGCGGACTTTGTTGTCGCTCAAGATTGAGCTTTTGGTGTTTAAAATAGCATAAACTCCACCTTGGATTGGTACGCTTAATAAATTATATTTCGATTTGTCTATTTGTCTCATATCAACTGGAGACAGGTCTGTTGCGGCACTGACTTCGTTATTCGCCAAAGCTTCAATTATGTCGTTAGTTGTGGCATAGGCGTGTAATTGAAAATTAGATATTTTAGCAACACCTCTATAGTAATTATTGTTACGGGTAAGGTAAATAACTTTTTCACCAGTAGTGGCCTCGACATTCTGTACGAAATTAAGTTTAAACGGACCGCTACCAACTGGGTTCTGACTAAAATTATTTTCACGAAGTTGCGCTGGATTTACTTTTCCTAGCAAATGTTCGGGAAGAACAGCAAACGTCAGGGCGTGTTTAAATGCCGAATACGGCGAACGTGTGGTAAGCTCAATAGTTGCGTCATCGACCGCTCGTACTTTTACACTATCCCAACCAGATAGAGCCGAACGCACTTTGCGATCCTGCATTAAACCAAGTGTAAAAGATATATCTTTGGCGGTCACTGGCTGACCGTCGCTCCACTTGACGTTAGGACGAATTTTGATAGTATAAATCGTTCCACTTCCGTCTATCGTTACACTACTAGCTAAGTCATAATTTAGTTTTCCTTTTGTGTCATAGCTCATTAAGCTTGAAAACAATAATCGACTCAGAGATTTCTCGGCACTAGTGGTAGCAAAGAGTGGGTTTAGGTTATCTATCTCACCCAGCACGCCTTCAACATAAGTGCTATTAGTCGCTGTGGTGGTCGTACGATAACTGTTACGAAACCACATAAGCTGTAGGCCAGTCGCACCTATTAAAAGAGCTACAATCAAAATCCAAGTAATTATATTACGTCGAACTTCAATAACGTTTGTCCATCTTTTCAAGATAAACCGCCTAGCATGTCGCGTAGTTGAACGTTCAATCTTACGCAAGTGTCGACTAACTTTGCGTCGATTAAGCTTATCAGAAATTTTAGGTAGGTTTGTTTTTTTGTCTTTTTTATTAGACATATCTTACTCCCTATCCAACAGACGGCATTACTAGAGCTACTACAATTGAAAGCACAAAAATAGTCGCCACTACAATCGTCGCCTCAAATAAACTCTTATCGATACCCCTTCTAGCCGTAAACAATTCTCCAGAACTACCAAACCCAGCGCCCAAAGATGCTCCTCGCTGTTGTAATAAAATCAACAAAATCATTAGAACCGCAGAGATACACATAATTGTTTGCAAAATTGCGTTTATATCCATAACTTAAGCACCTTCTTTTAATGGTTTTTCAAATAACGCTCCTACTATATAGTTTATCAGACTTAATAGTAATCCGGTTAAAATTGAGTTTAGAAAACTCATCGATAGGCCTGGCGTTAATTGTATTGACCAATATACCAACAAGCCGTTTAAAATTATCATAAAAAGCCCCAGACTAAACACTATTACGGGCAACGATAATATCACCATAATTGGTTTAAGCACGGCATTAAGTAGTGAAAATATTAAACCGCCTACCAAAAATACGCCAACAACCACATCAAAACCAAGGCTCTCAATATCATATCCGCTACCTAACAACCTCAAAGCTACCCACAAACCAAGTGAGTTAAAAAACCATCTGACAATAAAAATAGAGATTCTAATTCTCATAATATTCAGCTATTTATTGTAACATCTATAGAAACTTTTTGATAGACTCACCAGGAAGTTGGACACACACCACTAACGGGTTCTTGATCTTTATTTGAGATATGCCAAATTATACTGCCGTTCGAACCATTAACGCAGAACTGGTTTATATTACTTTGTGCCGCCAATGTCAGTGTTACTCCTTCGCTAGGCGTAAAATTGCTAGGAACACTACTTGGGTATCCGCTATTGAAGTTACTATAATTCTTCATCGCCATAGAGGCGTTCAGTAAGTCACTCTTGATTTGTGCTTCCCGTGCCTCTTGTTGCACGAAACCATAGCTAACTAAAGTAACCCCAGCTAGGACTGCAATTACTGCGGCCACCGCCATTATCTCTACAAGCGTAAAGGCAGAGAAAATTTTCGCCTTGTTTTTTCGCATTAACACTTATCTAGCACCTCGTTTATTATCAGTTTTAATTATATTCGCTTAAGCTTTTTTTAACAAGTTTAGCTTTGCTTTTACCAATTAATGCCACTACTTCGTCTTCAGAGGCATTTTTAACTCCTTTTAAACTACCGAATTTACGAATTAATTTTGAACGAGTTTTTGGACCTATCGTCGGAATTTCGCTTAAAATATCGGCCGTCTGACGAGTACGCCTCAAAGTCGTTTGATAGTTTAAAGCAAAGCGATGTGACTCGTCGCGAATTCGTTCGAGCAATTTAATGATGTGTGAATTGTGCGGTAAATCAATTAATGCAAAATTATCAGAAAAAATCATAGACCCCCCAAGTCTTTTCACTTGATTTTGCAAAATAGAATCTTGCACCAAAACTCTGTCTTGCAAATCTAGGACAATTTGTTCCTCACGTTTTGCTAATCCAATAAATGGTATATCTATCATTCCTAGCTCATTTCGAGCACGTATAGCCGACGTTAGCTGACCTTTGCCACCATCAATTAAAACTAAATCCGGCTTGCCCCAGTCTAATATATTTTTTTCACTCAATCGACGTTTTATAACTTCATACATATTCTCAAAATCATTATTTCTATCAATTCGCAATTTAAATTTACGATACTGACTTCGATCGCTTACGCCATTTTTAAAAACCACCATACTAGCCACCGCGTCAACACCACTAATATGAGAAATATCATACCCTTCAATACGAACTGGCGGATTAGGTAATTCGAGTAACTTAGTCAAATCACTTAACGCTTCATCTTTGCTGATATCCAAAAATTCTTTATCGCCAAACATGATTTGTTTTTGTAAGGCCCGCAATCCGTTCAACTTGTTTCGTAAAATGGCAGCTTGTTCAAAATCATGGGCCTTAGCCGACTGCTTCATTTCTTTTGTTAAATCTTTAACAAGTTTTGCTCGATTACCTTTAATATAACTAATCAATTTACGTAAATTTGCTTTATATTCTCCGCTGCTCATACCAGTCGGGTTAAGTCCTATATGATCATCCAAGCTTAATTTTTGCTTATCAGGGTTGGACCCTGATATGGGTCGGGACAAGATATAATAAGGGAAAACTCGTCGCAAATAGCGCATAGCTTTTTTGATAACAGACGCACTGTAATAAGGTCCAAAATATTCTGCCTCATCATCGCTCGGGTTGCGCGTAAAACTAACAAAAGGATAGTCACTTTTCATATCAATCCTGATATAAGTCAGTGCTTTGTCATCACGCAACAAAATATTGTAACGTGGCATGTAACGCTTTATCATCTCAGCTTCCAAAAATAATGCATCAATTTCACTATCGGTAGTGAGCCAATCGACGTTTTCAATTTCAGTCACCAGGGCTCTGGTTTTGATATCAAGCCGACTAGGGTTTTGGAAATATTGCCTTACTCGATTTTTTAGTATAGCCGCTTTACCAACATAAATAACCTCGCCTTTTGCGGATTTATAAAAATAAACACCTGGCGAGTTTGGCAATGTTTTTAGTTTAGCTTTTAAATCGGATTTCATTATGTAATTATACTATCTTTGAGGTAATCTCTACAAAATAATTCGCCTGACGACATAGATTAAGTCCTGGCTTCAAAGTCCAACCCTAAAAGCTAAAGGATTCCAAGCCTAAAGGTCTAAGGTCTAAAAATTATATCCCCGAAAGCGCAGGAGCAGCAACGCGAAA
>CAYXMZ010000001.1:0-56580 GCA_964466345.1 uncultured Saccharimonas sp. (SeqCode) | reverse complement strand
TGCTTTTGCGAAACGCTCAACTTCATTTGCATGATCTGCAACTGTAAAACCCCCTGTTTGGCCATATTTTGTTACTAGATTAGATACATAGACTTTTATAGCTTTGGTTTTTACTAAGGCTTCACCAATACCATCTATAACCAATAATGGACCTAGTGATGAATACAAATCACCGGGAGATATTATCACTATATCCGCCTGTTCGATCGCTGCAATTGCCATAAGATTCGGTTTTGCATTAGGTATTAGTGATAAAATCGCACGACGCGGATCAAGTTTAAAATAATCACTTGATATAGTTCTTTGGCCATTCAAGATAATACTGGCTCCTGGCCACTTCATTTTTAATCGTATATTATCCAATGTAGCTGGAATTACTTTACCACTGATACTCAATATATCAGAAGCTGCTGCCACCGCTTCGTCAAAACTACCTGTAGTTTTTTCAAGCGCAGTAAGAAAAATATTACCAAAAGCATGTCCTTTAAAAGTACCCTCTTCAAACCGATAACTAAACAACTCACGCATAAGTGGTGATTTACTAAGAGCGACTAAACATTGTCGCACATCACCTGGCGGTAACACACCTAGCTCGTCTCGTAATGCACCCGTACTTCCACCATCGTCGGACATATTTACTACTGCCGCTAACTGCTTAGTATATTTTTTGAGCGCTTGCAATAGAGTAAAACTACCAGTCCCTCCACCTATAACCGTGATTTTAACGTAACTTTTTTCAAATGGACTGTCCATTATTTTAACCCTCGCGTTTTTTTGACAAATTCACCAAACCAAATCGCACTTGGTCTAAGTTTCCGTTTCATAGTACGATAACTTACCTCTACTAAGCCAAATCGTGGCCATTTACCGTAAGACCACTCAAAATTATCTAGTAAACTCCAGTGTAAATAGCCAATTAATTTTACCCCACTCAAAATAGCTACACGCATACCAGCTACAGTTTGTTCTATCCACCATTGACGATATTGATCTTGACTATCGGCAAGACCATTTTCAGTAATAAATATAGGCTTATGATATTTTTTATATAAACTCTGCAAAACAAACTGTATATCGGCCGGGTCCATATCATATCCAAGGTCGCTCGATAACTGGTTCGAATTATTAATATGGAACTTATCAACCCGGTTACTAAAGTAATAATTAACACCCAAAAAATCACAGTGACGAATAAACATGCCAATAACAAGATAGTCTTGGAAAAAACGATAAATTTTTGCTCCAAGACGACTTAGTAGTGCATCGTCTCCGGCATAATAATAAACTGAATTTTTGGAAATTGATATTAAAAATCGTGAATCTATTTTACGCAAGGCTTTATAAACTTTTTTATGACTATAGGCCAAACATAACATTATGCCAAAAGTTCGTAAGACGCCATGTCTTAATGCCGGCCATTTCTTATGTTGGTATACACTTGAGGCATAAATTTCAGGCTCGTTGATAGTAATAATATAACGTACGTCACCTCTTAATTCAGACATAATTTTTCTGGTAAAACGCACAAAATATTTGCTGTTTCGAAGTTTTTCAAAACCACCTTTTTCGACAAACCAATTTGGTAAAGTAAAGTGAAATAAAGTTACAACTGGCTCGATATTTCTTTTCTTCAATTCAGCTATGTATTTTCTATAATATTCAATTGCTTTATAGTCAAATTCACCTTCTCTTGGCTCTACCCGTGACCATTCAACACTAAAACGAAAAGCATTAAAATGTAGTTCTTCTAATAAACTAAAATCTTCTTTATATAAATCAAAGTGGTCTACTGCTTTACCAGAAATATAGTTTTCAGGGTTTTGAGCTTGGTTTTTTATTATAGGCCAACTATCAAGATTGCTGAGCCTTTTTTCTGCTTTTTTTGCTAGCCTCTCGGCATTGTCACGTTCCCATATGGTCCACTGATTGTATTCGTTACCGCCCTCAACTTGATGCGCTGCAACAGCCGCTCCCCACAAAAAGTTCTTATTAAAAAAACGCTTTTTCATACACCACCAAGTATAAACTATCTTACAATTTTTGACGTAACATTTCGTCAATTAACTTAGCATCTTCACTAGTTCTAAGGGCCATTTTATTAATTCCTAACAGATATAAACTGGATAAATTCTTTACTCGACTAAGTGCCACATAACCCATTCCTTCAACAAAAGCTTTACTCAAATCAATCTTAGCAGCATCTAAGGTCATGCCTTGAGATTTATGGACCGTAATCGCCCAAGCCAATCTAAGTGGGATTTGAGTAATTGAAGCTTTACGATTTTCACCATCAGTAAGCTCCCATGTGTCTGGAACAACAACAGCGCTGTGACCATTCATAAAATCTATTACCGGATAGTTAGTGTCTGCATCAAAACCAGCGACTTCTCCTAAACTTCCGTTAACGTATTTGTAATCTGAGCTATTTTTGACCGCCATTACAAGCGCTCCGATTTTTAGCCCTAGAGTCTCCGGGGCTAAAATAGATTTTTTAAGAATATCAACGTATTTTTTTTGTCCAGTAGCCGTTTGTTTATATGATACTTCTTCACCGTTTAGCTTGTTTAGTCGTTCTCTATTAATTTTATCAACATCTGTGTTTACTGTATGTAATTCGGTTAGAACTTCATCGTTTGGGGTTTCGTTGAGTCTTGTTAATAATTTTTCAATATGACCTTCGGTTAAATCACCTTCCCTAATAGCGTCTAGTATTTCCAATAAATCTCTATCGTCTTGACGATACTGTTCGGTTAAGTAACATATCGTAGGATTTAACTCTTGCCAAGCTCGGCTATTGACAACAAAACCACCCTCTCTTCCTCCTCGTCTGTTAATTGGCGGCAACTGAAAAAAATCACCACTTAATATCACCTGTAATCCACCAAACGGTTGATTATTACCACGGACAGTACGACAAATTTCATCAATCATATCGAATCTATAATCATGAAGCATACTAATTTCATCGATAATCAGTATATCTGTTTTTCGTATAATCTCACGCCTATTTTTGGGGAAGGTTTCAAAAAACCCTTCTTTTAAAAAATCGTCTATACCTATACCACTCCAAGAGTGAATTGTCGTACCTCCCAAGTGTGTCGCCGCTAATCCAGTAGTCGCCGTTACTGAAACAGACTTTTTTAACTTTCGTGCTTTTTTAATAAATTTATTTAATACAAAAGTTTTACCAGAGCCAGCCGACCCAGTTAACAGCACGCTTTCCCCAGAAAGCATAACTTTCAACGCCTCTATTTGATTCATCTAGCCTATTATAACACTATCTGATACGAACAACTTTGTATTTTGTCTCGCCTTTTGGCGTTGAAATTACAGCAGTCTCGCCTACTTTTTTACCTTTTAGAGCAGTTCCTAGTGGCGATACATTACTGATTTTACCAGCCAACGGGTCTGCTTCCACTGGGCCAACGATAGTATAATTATAAGTATTGCTACCATCGCTTAGTTCAACCAGCGATCCAACTTCTATTTCGTTTTTTCGACTGTTTTTTATAACTTGAGCATTTAATAAAATGTCCTCAATTTCAGCAATTCGACTCTCTACAAGACCTTGTTCTTCACGAGCGGCGTCATATTCAGCATTTTCACTTAAATCACCGAAATCGCGTGCCGTAGCTATTCTCTCGGCAATCTCCTTGCGACGGCCTTTTAGATCAGCAATTTCTTTCTCTAGCTCTTGCTTACCTTCTTTTGTAATTTGAATCGTTTTTTTCATAATTTTCTTATCCTTTAACATCATATATGGAGTTTTTCTTAAAAATAACTACGCTATATCTAGCGCATTTTTTCCAAAACTCATTGTAATTAGCCTAGTTTAGCAAGCAACTGTTCAAGTGTCAACATTTTAATTTCATGATCTATACGTGTCGTTAGTTCGTATGTTCCACCACTTAAAGACCGTTCACTAATTGTTAATCTATACGGAATGCCCAAAAGTTCACTATCAGCAAATTTTTGACCAGCACTTACTTCGCGGTCGTCATACAATACATCAACCCCTGCTTTAATTAAAAGGTCGTATATTTTATCAGCTTCTGTCTCGACCTCTCCATCCCCAATTCGCGCTAGATAAACTTTAAAAGGTGCAATATTTTCGTTCCATATCAGTCCTTTGTTATCAGAAAACAATTCAGCAATAACACCCATCAAACGACTCACGCCAATACCATAACAACCCATGATAATTTGTTGTTTTTGGCCTTGTTCATCTATAAAATAAACGCCCAGAGCATCGGTGTATTTACTTTCGAGGTGGAAGGTATTACCTACCTCAACACCTCTTTTTTCAACTAGTTTTTTACGATCCAATCCCAGTTTATCTAAATTCTCATCGGTCATAATCTCGACATTGATAGCCACTTTTCGCTCTTCATCTACAAAAATAGTATCTTCACCAACTTCGCTCAGTGTCTGAAACTCATCACTGAAACGCTTAGTAAAAATTCCCCCGTCGGCGTACGTTCTGTACGTTAAATCACCCAAACCTAATCGAGAATAAACTTTATAGTAGGCTTCGACAACTTTTTCGTATTCGGCTTCGTGTTCAGCTTGGTTACGGCTAAAACTATACATATCTTTCATAATAAATTCACGCCCACGAAGTAATCCACTTTTTGCACGTAATTCATTACGAAACTTAGTTTGTATCTGATACACCGAAAAAGGTAAATCCTTATAAGAATTAATGAAATTACTCACCGCATCGACAATCGGTTCCTCGTGTGTCAAGCCTACACCTAGCTCGGTACCATTAGCTAACCTGGTCTTAAACCAATTATCCACCTTTGCATCATCCCAGCGATTGGTTTTTTCCCAAATATCCTTTGGCTGTAAGGTCGTCATCATCACTTCTTGACCCCCGACGGAGTTCATCTCTTCACGTATGATTTTTTTAATATTTTCTAAAACCCTTAAACCCAACGGCAAATAAGCGTAAACTCCTGCTAATTCTTTGTGTATATAACCAGCCCTAACTAAAAGTTCAGCATTTTTTGCCACGTCATCGCTTGGAGCTGTTTTGCTAGTTTTTGTAAATAATCTTGAAACACGCATTATCTTACTAGTGTAATAGAAATTAGCGGATAGATAAAGAGGAAAAAATATGCTATACCGTTTTTTAACGAATGGAGCAACACTCCAGCCCAGATATTTCCAGTCGTTACCCTTAGAACGCAAGCTATAATACTAAGAGCAAACACATCTATACTCACATTCCAAGCCCAATGTAACACCGCAAAGACTAAACTAGTTATCAAAATCGAAACTACATTAGCGTTGCGATGAGACATTTTACCAAATAAATAACCGCGAAATAGTATTTCCTCGGCCAATGGCACAATTAAAACCAATATAACGAAAGCTAATAAATATTCAAGCTGTCCGTTTAAATTACTAAAACCTGTATTCTGAGTTTGATTAATATCAAAACCAGGCACGATATAACTAGCGCATAGTATCAGCAACCCAGACAACAAATAATAAATTACCAGTCCCAAAGGAGCTAGTAAAATATCACGCCAAGCAGGCCATTTATTTAAACCTAACTCTTTTAGAGTAGTTCTTTTATTTGCAATTGGTTTTGGTAAAAAAAATAAAACCAAAATCATTAGCAAATACACACCAAGTGTTAGAAGACTATTCCCTACCACTTGGTTTATAGAAATATGAATATCAAAAACCTGTCCAACCTTGATCAACCCGCCAATTATCAACTGAGATATCAAAAAAACAAATATCAACCACGCTGGATAAATTAGAATTCTATATAAATTTTGCCAAATCTTTTTCATACTAAGAAATAATCTTTGCAATATCGGCAATAGTCACCAAAATTACTAATGCCATTATAAACGCAAACCCTATCATTTGAATTTTTTCTTCTAGTTCTTTTGTCAGCTTACGTTTCGATATCTTAAAGATTGTCATGACTAACCATCTACCGCCATCTAGTGCTGGTATAGGTAAAATGTTCACTACAGCTAAAGACAAAGAAATAATAGCTGTTAAAAATATAGTTTGCGTAATTCCAGCCTTGCCGGCTGCTGGAAAAATTACACCTAATATTCCTAAAGGTCCAGCTACACTGTCACTAGCTGAGGTAAAATTAGCCTGTGCTTCAGTCCTCGCGTTTTCATCGTCACTAAATTGCATTATCATTCCACTAACAAGGTTGCCGACCATAGAACCAAAACCTCTCAACGTTTCATAGGTAAACTGCGCAGTTGTTACCACTCCGACAATCGGCGCCGACCAAGTTGAGCGCATATACTCATTTTGACTAAGCCCAACACCAAAAAGCCCTTTACCGTCATCATCCGCTACGATATTGACCTCAGCTAATTTTATTTCTCCATTACGTAAATATTCTATTCCAACTTTTTCACCCGAGCTTGACTGGATTAAACCAATAAGCTGATCAACTGTCGTAATTTGATTATCTTTGAATTTTTTTATTTGATCACCAGGCTGTATTCCTATTTTACTAGCTGGCTTGTCATCTAAAACAGAGATTATACTTACCGGTTGATAAATTGTCGTAGTGTCGTTGGCTACCGAAAATTGGTTTTCTAGTGCTCTCGGCATACCTATAAAAGCCAGTGTAGTTAAAAGGATTATGGCAAGTAGCCAGTTAGCAAGAACCCCCGCCAACAAAATCTTAGTTTTTTGCCAAAAATTCGCAGAACCATAGTCCCCTTTATTTTTTGAAGATTCGGTTTCGCCTTGCAGACGAACAAAACCACCTATAGGCAACGCATTAATTGATAATAATGTACCATTTTTTAGTTTACATGACCAAATCTTTGGCGGAAAACCAACGCCAAACTCTTCTACTCCTACTCCATTACGGAGTGCGACGATAGCGTGACCGAGTTCATGTATGACAACCAATAAGGTTAATACGATCAAGCCAAGTATTACCCCCCCGACAATCATAATTAGCTACCAAATCGCCTTTGACGACGAGTGTATTCGTTAAGCGCAGCTCGAACGTCGCTTTTTTTCATATCAGGCCAATTTTTGTTAATAAAAATCATTTCGCTATAAGCAGTTCTCCACAACATAAAATTAGATAAGCGTTTTTCACCACTCGTACGAAGTACTAAATCAATGTCCGGTATGTCCGGTGAATACAGATATTGTTCAATCAATTCAGCGTTTATTTTATTTGGCTTAATACCACTATTTATAATTTGCTTGATCGCATCGACTATTTCTAGCCGGCCACCATAGTTAAAACACAAAGCCAAAACCCCTCTTTTATTATTTGCAGTTTTTGATTCAGCATTGTCCATGGCTTTGATAATTTTTTTATCGACACCTTCGCGCGATCCTAAAATTCGCAATTTGATATCATTTTCTTCAAAAACATGCAAATCTGACGTTAGCATTTTTAATACTAAATTCATCAAACCTTTCACCTCGTCTTGACTTCGTTGCCAATTTTCTGTACTGAAAATATAAGCAGTAACATATTCTACACCCATATCAAATGTTGCAATAACTACGTCTTTTAATTTATCATACCCAGCTAAGTGACCTTCGTAAGATGGCAACCCGTGTTTTTTTGCCCAACGACGATTACCGTCAACAATATAGCCGATGTGCTTAGGAATATCAGTTTTATTATCGTTCATTATATTGTAAGGATTTCCTTTTCTTTGTCTTTGAAAAGACTCTCAACCCTATTATTAGCATTACCAATCATATCATCAATTTGCTTTTCATTACGCTTAGCATCATCTTCGGAAATCTCACGGGCTTCTTTACTGCGTTTTATATCTTTGAAAGCATCTTGACGAACAACTCTGAGGGCAATTCGAGAATCCTCAATTTTATCAGCAATTTGCTTAACGAGCATTTTACGGCGTTCCTCAGTCAACGGCGGAACAGGCACTCGCACTACGCGACCATCGTCACTAGGATTAAAATCAAAACTCTGATTAGACCTGATAGCATCACTAATTACCTTTAAATTGTTTGCGTCAAATGGCGTCACTAATAACATTTGAGCCTCTGGAGCAGTAATATTAGCCACCTGATTAAGAGGCATTATAGACCCATAGACTTCAACTTTTATGCTATCTAGTTGCGAAGGATGGGCTCGACCAGTGCGAATTTTTTTAAGTTCCTCTTCTAGCCGTTCAGTGACTTGATTTAATTTACTTTCGTATGATTTGTTATCAAACATAATAGGTCTATTATAGCACTATTCGCTAACACCAAGCTCTATTCGTTTGAACTGACGTACAATTACGTTTTCACCGAGTTTGGAAATAGTTTCTTTTGTTAGATCAGTTATGGTCTGTTTCTCGTCGCGAAAATAAGTTTGGCTCATCAATACTTGATCGACGAAATGTTTTTTTACTTGACCTTCGACGATTTTATCTATCATATCGGCTGGCTTACCATCGGATTTAGCTTTTTCAATAGCTTCATTCTTGACACGCTCTAGCTCTTTACTCGGAATGTCACTTTCATTAATGTATTTTGGGTCCATAGATGCGATCTGCAGTGCAATTTCATGAGCAAAATTTTTAAAATCATCAGTTCGTGCTACAAAATCTGTCTCACAATTTACTTCTAATATCACGCCAATTCGACTGTCGTGCACATAAGTGTCTATAATTCCCTGCCTAGCTTCACGTTCACTACGTTTTTCGGCTTTTGTAAGACCTTTTTTGCGTAGAGCCTCGAGAGCTTTGTCAAAATCACCTTTTGCCTCGACAAGCGCTACTTTTGCATCGGTTAATCCAATACCACTCAATTCCTTGAGTTTTTTAATATCCTCAATTGAAATATTCACGAGCTTCCTCCTTTTTTTCGGCTATTTTTTGTTCTTCTGTTAATTCTTTTGTTGGTTTGCTACTTGAGGCTTTTTTAGATTCAATCGTTTTTACCTTGCTAGCGCCGTCTTTAATAGCCTCACAAATGTAATCAAGTATAAGTTTTACACCTTTGATCGCATCGTCGTTGCCAGGAATTACATAGTCAATTGCTGACGGGTTGGAATTACTGTCGACAATGCCGATAACTGGAATTTGACTTTTATTAGCTTCTTTTACAGCATTAGCATCGACTATCACATCGGATACAAATACTACTCCTGGCATACCATCTAAGTCTTTTATTCCACTGTATTTCAAATTAAGACTGTCGATTTCTTCTTGTATGCGCTGAACTTCAAGTTTTGAATAACGTTTCTCAAGCTCTCCAGCTTCCATTCGCTTTTCATAATCTTTAAGTTTTCTGATTTGGCGTGAAATAGTATCAGTATTAGTAAGAGTTCCGCCTAACCAACGTTCGTTTACATAAGGCTGTCCTGCTTTTTCAGCAGATTGTTTTATTATTTCTTTTAAATGCTTCTTCGTTCCAACAAATAATATTTGTTTACCGCTAGCCACTACTTTAGTAATGAATGGCAAAGCCGCCTCAAGTCCTTCGACGGTTTTTTCAAGATTGATAATATGTGCATCTTGACGTTTGCTATGAATGTATGGTGCCATTTTTGGGCTCCAATGACTAGTTTTATGGCCAAAATGAACCCCTGCATCGAACAGATCTTTAATATCGACTTTTACAGTCATATTCTATAACTCCTTTTACTTCACCAGCGCTTTTTAACAGAAGTTTTACGCCGGCTGATTCATTAAAATATATTACAACAATATTGTATCATCTATAACACAAAAAAGCAAACCACCGCCTCTAAATTAAATCAAAAATCTATGTTTTCTCACGTATCTCAGCAATAAGATCGCGCAAATCAGCAGCTTTTTCAAATTCTAAATTAGCGCTAGCTAATTCCATTTGAGAAGTAAGGTCGCTAATCAAGCCAGGATATTCATCGCGTGGAATTTTACGCAAATCAATTTTCGTTTTTTCATCAACTTTCTTAGGTATTAACGCTCTAAGTCCTTCACCTACATCACGAGTTATACTGCGCGGAGATATATTGTGTTTTTTATTGTAATCAATTTGAATTTTACGGCGACGATCCATCTCGGCTATAGCGCCTTTAATCGAATCGGTCATTACATCAGCATACATCAAAACCTCACCTTCAACATGCCTAGCGGCACGTCCGGCGGTTTGAATAAGTGCTCCCTTGCTGCGCAAAAAACCCTCTTTGTCGGCATCCATAATAGCAACTAAACTGACCTCTGGTAAATCTAGACCCTCTCGTAACAAATTAATACCAACTAATACGTCGTAGACTCCATCTCTTAGGTCTCGTAAAATATCACCTCGTTCTAAAGTGTCAATTTCACTGTGAATATAGGCGGTTTTTATACCCATTTCAACTAAATAAGACGAGAGGTCTTCTGCCATTCTCTTCGTTAACGTCGTCACTAATACTCGCTGTTTTTTAGAAATGCGCTTACTGATTTCATTAATCAAATCATCAATTTGACCCTTGGTCGGTCTAATACTAACCGCTGGCTCAGTCAAACCAGTTGGGCGAATAATTTGTTCAGCCAGTACCGAACTACGAGACAGTTCATAATCACCTGGCGTCGCCGATACGTAAATTACTTGGTTTATGTGTTCTTCAAATTCAGAAAATTTCAATGGTCGATTATCGAGCGCAGAAGGTAATCTAAATCCATAGTTCACTAGTACTTCTTTTCGCGACCTATCACCATTATACATGCCTCTTACTTGCGGTATTGTCATATGACTTTCATCAATAATCATCAAAAAATCATCCGGAAAATAATCGAGTAAGGTCGCCGGTTGTTCACCTACTTCACGATTAGTTAAATAACGGCTATAATTTTCTATCCCCTTAACAAATCCCGTCTCTTTAAGCATTTCTATATCATATTTGGTGCGCTGAGTTAAGCGTTGTGCTTCTAGTAATTGATTGTTTTCTTCGAATAATCTTTTCTGATCTTTAAACTCACACTCAATACCTTCTATAGCGTGCTCCAGCTTGTGTTTTGGTGTAACGTAATGACTACAAGGAAAAACTGTCAAGTTTTTCGGAGATGACAAAATCTCACCCGTCAAGGGATCTATTTGAGTAATTCTGTCAACCGTATCACCAAAAAATTCTATTCTGTAACCAGTATCACTACCGGCAGGAAAAACGTCGACTACATCTCCCCTAACTCTAAAAGTGTCACGACGAAAATCCATGTCGTTTCGTTGATATTGAATATCCGTCAAAAGTCGTACAAACTTGTCCTGTTTACGTTTTTCACCTAAAGTCAAGCGAATGGCCATTTCACCATAGTCTTCAGGAGAACCGATGCCATATATACAACTCACGCTCGCCACAATAATGACATCTCGATGCGTCAATAATGCTGACGTAGCAGCATGACGTAATCTATCTATCTCGTCATTTATGCGACTATCTTTTTCGATATAAGTATCCGAGCTAGCGATATAAGCTTCTGGCTGGTAATAATCAAAGTAGCTAACAAAATAATGCACTTCATTATCTGGGAAAAAAGCCTTAAACTCACTATAGAGCTGAGCCGCTAAAGTTTTGTTATGAGCTAATACTAAAGTTGGCTTCTGTCGCTTCGCAATGACGTTAGCCATCGTAAAAGTTTTACCACTTCCAGTTACGCCAAGCAAAACTTGTTCGCGCTCGCCCTCGTCAAGACCGCTAATTAATTGAGTTATTGCAGTTGGTTGATCGCCTGTTGGCGTATAATCGCTAGTTAGTTTAAATTTACTCACCAGTTAATTATATAATAGTTACTACTTATTCGCTTATTCTTAATAAGATATTAAAATAAGCTTAAAATAATTAAATTACCTACAAGCTAATAGAATTTTTTGTGTTTATTCAGGTTATTTGTGACAAGGAAATTTTTCGAGAACTTTTTCGGTCTCACCGTTACCATTATGTTTAAAGTCAGCATAATATTCATCTAGTAGTTTGATGATTTTTTTAACTAGTCTTTCTGGATCGGTATCATAAACAATGTCGTGTTTTTGAGGAACCTCTAATACTGTTTCTAACGTTGGAACAAGATCTGCAGTTCCTCCGCTTCCTAATAAAACGCCTACTGGTATATTGCTTTCAAGTGCAGTGGTAAACTCGTTAAGAGTTCCTAGTCGACCGCCTATAGTAATAACGGCGTCACTACTTCGTATTAAATAACTGTTACGACCAACATAATCACCACCAGAAAAATTAATATAATCAAAAATTTCTGTTGGCAAACGATAAACATTTACGTGTTCTCGAAAAGACACTGCTGGTGAAAATCCAATCGAAAAACCTTTGCGTTCAGATTTTTTCACAGAAGAAAATCCATAAGCAGCAAACCAAGGCAAACCCTTTGTTGCGCCTGTTAGCAAAGTTTTATTATATTTAGCTATAGCTTTACCAACGTCATAAGCTAACTGATGCGAGGCCTCAACTGTTTCGCCACTAGCTGCACCCGACACTCCAATTTGATACCTCACCTAATAATCCCCCCGCTTTTAATTCTTATGGTTATTATAACACGTTTTATCATTAATAAGCTCTATGTTACGTGCAATTTCCAATACCGTTTTGTTGTTGGTACGAGAGTGTGAAATATAACGATTAACAATTTCTCCACACAAACTACGTCGTCCATGTTTAAGACATCGATCTTCGTACTTAAGTTGATAATGATAATTTTCAATAACATCAATCAAATTAAGAGATATAATATCCTTACCAATAACCGCCAAAACATAGTCACTCTCCCCTAGTAAAGTTTCGATATTATCTTGTTTTACAGCCGACATCAACGCTGCATACATTTCCCTACCAGTAGTGTCGCGAGGATCAAGACCTAGCTCGCATAAAATCTGAGTCTTACGAGAATTAATATCGACAATTAAACGAACGTCTATCGCACTATGTCCAGTAGCTTTTTCGAGTTTAGTCATTCCGCTAGAAAATAACGGTGTTTTAATTCCTAAAATGTTTTGTAAAAAACTATCCATAGCATATATTCCTAAAAAGATTTTTCGTCCATTGGCATTTCGTGAAGTCGGACACTTCTTTGCAATATTCCAGATTTTGCGCCAATTTTGGTTACGACTGAAGTAGAATTGGCGCTACCAAACAAAATTGAGTCTTTTAATGACCTTCCCGAAGCCCATTGGCTTAAAAAACCTGAGCCAAAAGCATCACCTGCTCCAGTGCGATCAACGACTTTCACATCTTCATACATTCCAGCTCGTACGACAGTTCTGCCGTCAGTTCCAATTAAACCGTTTGGTCCATCTGTAATAATAGCCACGTCAACATAATTTTTGAGCTTTCGCACTAGTTCTTCCAATGTTTGTCCGTTGACAATAGTTTGAGCTTCTTCTTTATTAACTAGCAAAACGTTGACGTCTTCGAGCAATCCTTTTAGTTTTTCTGCTTGTTTTAATTCTAGAGCGCCAGGATTAAAAAATATTTTAACGCCTTTCGCGTGCGCTTCACTAAATATAAAATCCAAAACTTCAACCGCTCCGCCGAAACTAGATACATACAACCAATCAAATTTTCTAAAATCTATTTCCTGATATTCGCTAAGCTTATGGTCATCCGAAGCCCCTCTGTATATTAATATCGTTCTTTCACCATTTTCGGCTAATAAAACAGTCGAGTATTGTGTTTTATCTTTTGAATCATAAATAACATCCGAGCTATCGATATTTTCTTGGTCAAGCTCAGCAATAACATTTTGAGCAGACACGTCTCTACCAAGCCTGCCTATAAACGAGCTTTCTAAGCCTTGTCTAGCAAAAGTCGTGGCTGCATTAGTCGCCCCACCTCCCGTAGCAAATTCTATTTTGTCAACATTTAGTTTTGCCCCTAATTTTAATTCCTCAACATATTCATTATTTTTGGCATCAAATTTTGCTTCTATACCCTTACCTGATATAAAAACGTCTTGTGAAGCAGAGCCTAAAGCACAAATTTTTACTTTAACCATATGCATTATTATAAACTATCTGCTACAATAAAGACAAATGACAAACTTAGAAAAACTACACCAATTACATCAACAAAGCCCTTGGCTAGATAATTTATCGAGAAATTTAATAAATTCTGGTCGCCTTCAACAATATATCAACTCTGGCATTAGAGGTTTGACTTCTAATCCAACTATTCTAGAAAAAGCGATAACCGAGAGTTCTGATTACGATCAAGATATACGTGAATACATTGCACGGGGATTGAATAATGAAGAAATATTTTTTAAATTAAGCATTGCGGATATTCAAGCCGCATCTAAGGCTTTTCTGCCTCTGTACGAGAGCTCAAACAAAGAAGATGGCTACGTATCGCTAGAGGTATCGCCTAATCTAGCCGATGACACAGAAGGAACAATCAAGCAAGCAAAAGCCCTTTGGCAAGAAGTTGGTGTACAAAATCTGTTTATAAAAGTCCCGGCTACACCTGCGGGTATCCCAGCTATACGCGAACTTTTGTCTGCTGGCATCAACGTTAACGTCACCTTACTCTTTGGACTAGATAGATATCAAGAAGTAATAACCGCATTCAAAGATACTCACATGACTGGCTCGGGCAACCAAGCACGAAGCGTTGCTTCATTGTTTGTAAGCCGTGTCGACAACGAAATTGATAAAACGCTCAATTCAATTGCTACTCCACAAGCACTAGAATTAAGAGGTAAAACGGCTGTTGCCCAAACAATTATGGCATATGACGTATTTCTTGAAAGACTCGGCAAAGAAGCTGTCATCGACGCTCATGGACCATCAGTTCAGCGATTATTACTTGCTTCTACTTCAACTAAAAATCCTGAATATAGCGATCTTTTATATGTAGCTAATTTATTATTACCTCTGACCGTAAATACTCTCCCAGAAAAAACTATCGAGGCTATTCTTGATCACTTACCACAAAAAACTCAAACCGTCAGTATGGTAGATATTGACCAAGCATACAAAACTATACAATCCGTCAAAAATCTTGGCATCGATTTATCCGATGTTAGTAATAAACTAGAAACTGAAGGTGTTAACAAATTTAAAGCTTCATTTGATTCCCTACTTACAGCTATTGAATCAAAAAGAGATAATTCTTAAATCCGAGCCTTGCCTTGCGAACCAAGCATAGCAATTTTTTCTTCAATCACTGTCTGTACACTCTGTCGCACAGGTTCTATAATTTTTGCAATCGCATATTGATCCGGATTGTCTCGCAAAATTTTTTCTAAACCAGTTCTATAAGCATAGCGAATATCACTATTGATATTTATTTTGTTCACACCATTCTGAGCTGCTTGTGTAAAATACTCTTCTGGTGTACCGCTACCACCATGCAGACTAATGAAAGCCTCCTCTTGAATAGCAAAGCGAATTTGTTTCAGCAATTCAA
Source organism: uncultured Saccharimonas sp. (SeqCode) (assembly GCA_964466345.1). Taxonomy (GTDB): domain Bacteria; phylum Patescibacteriota; class Saccharimonadia; order Saccharimonadales; family Saccharimonadaceae; genus UBA1547. The sequence continues at coordinate 41,228 of CAYXMZ010000001.1, read as the reverse complement.
TATCTAATATCTTTGGTACAGGATATTTACCATGAAGGTTTCCTATAGCTACTGCAAAAGTATTTATACCAGTTTTGTCTATAAAATCTCGAGCTTCTTCGGGTTTTGTAAAAAACTTCTTAATCTCTTCGTAATTAATCGTCTCAGTGTGCAAATTACTGCTACCACCAAATTGACGAGGCTCGCCTTCGACAATTGCGCCAGTTTTTTTTGCATATTCAACTACTTCACAAGTTTGAGAAATTATTTCATCCATCGTAGCATCATGATTAGCTTGGCAAACATCTATATGAACAAATTCAAATCCCGCATCGATTGCTTGTTTTGACATTTCTACGGAACGGCCATGATCAAGATTGATGTACATTTCAATGCCATATTCTTGTTTGTAATTATCAACCATAGAACGAACGTTATTTATACCCATTACGCTAACTTCGTCATATGTAACTTCAACTATAACTGGTGAATTATTTTTTTGAGCAGCGCGAGCAATCGCAACTAAAACGTCTTGATTGTCTGCATTAAAAGCGCCTACGGCAAAACGTTCATCACAGCTACGTTTCATTAACTCACGTGCTTTTACAACATTTTCACGAATCTGCTCAATACTTAAACTCATAATATTTCTCCTTATTAATAATCTCTATGGTACTGAGGTGTATTACTTACAAATTCAGAAACCCTGCGAGCTATAGACTCAAAATCTAATCCAAAATACTTAATCAGCTCATCGCTCTCGCCACTTTCACCGTAACGATCATTTACACCAATTCGTAAAATTGGTGTAGGCAGCTTAGCACCTAAAGCTTCTGAAACCGCACCACCAAGACCTCCAATTATTTGCGCTTCTTCAGCCGTTACTATACGACCAGTTCTACGAGCAGTTTCAATAACCGTATCATCATCAAGTGGTTTAATTGTTGGGCTGTGCACCACTTCGGCTTCGATTCCCTGCTGACTCAATAACTGCGCCGCTTTCAATAATTGATAAGTTAATATTCCACAGCCTATCAAACTTACGTCGCGTCCATCACGTAGCACGTATGCTTTTCCAACTTCGAACGGTGAATCAATTACGCTAAAGGTCGGCACTGCTGGACGAGATAACCTTAAATAACTTGGTTTACCATTTTGAGCAATAGCTAATGTAGCTTTTTCGGCTTCTATGGCGTCTCCCGGAACTACTACGATCATATTCGGCATCGCGCGCATTAAAGCTATATCTTCTAACATTTGGTGAGTAGCTCCATCCGGACCAGTGACCAAACCTGCGTGTCCACCAATAATTTTAACTGGTTGATTATTCAAGGCAATAGTTGTTTTAATTTGCTCCCAATTACGACCAGGACTAAAGGCTGCGTAACTACCAGCAAAGGGTATTTTACCAACTAACGCTAAACCGCTCGCTACCGTCACTAAGTTTTGCTCAGCTATACCAATTTGAATAAATCTATCTTTAAATTCTTTGGAAAACAAATCAAACTGAATACTGTCGGTTAAATCGGCACACAAAGCCACAACTTGTTCGTTGTTTTGCCCCGCAACCTTTAATCCACGACCAAAACCGGCACGAATTTTATCAGTCTCAATTTCACCGTCATAAACTTTAGGATTCAGCGCATAATTACTCATTGCTTACCTCTGATTTATTTATTTCATTTATAGCTTTTTCGGCCTGTTCGGCATTTGGCGCTACACCGTGCCATTTGTAGTCATATTCCATAAACTTAGCGCCTTTTCCCGGTACAGTGTAAGCAATGACAACACACGGCCTATTAGTTACGGCCTTGGCTAGACTAACTGCGTCAATGATTGCACGCATATTATTCCCGTCAATTTCAATTACACGCCAACCAAAAGCTTCCCACTTGAGTCTCAAATCTTCAAGAGGCATTACCTGCTCGGTTTCTCCATCAATTTGAATATTATTTCTATCAATAAATGCTATTAACTGACTAAGTTTATATTTGCCAGCAAACATAGCTGCTTCCCAAATATTTCCTTCGTCCAACTCACCGTCACCCATCGTCACATAAACAAACCGGTGTGGATTTTTATTAAGATATTGAAAAGCATATGCTACTCCAGCAGCCTGAGATAAACCACTACCCAAAGGTCCGCTAGTATTTTCAAGACCTGGCAATTTTTCACGTTCAGGATGACCTTGCAAGCGACTGCCAAGTTTTCGCAAACTCGTTAACTCAGTTTTATCAAAAAAACCTGCCTCTGCCATCGCCGCATATTGAACCGGAACTATATGTCCGTTGCTCAAAAAAAGAATATCTCTTTCATTCCAATTAGGGTTTGTTGGGTCAAATTTCATAATATCAAAATAAAGCGCCGTAAAGATGTCGGCCATCCCTAAGCTACCGGCAGTATGACCGCTACCTGCCTCGTTCAACATTTTAATAACTTCCAAGCGAATTTCTTTTGCTTTGTCTTCAAGTTGTTTAATCGATAATTTTTCTGCCATTATATTAGACCACACCCTCTTTATTGGCTTCAGCCAAAAGCTGATTATAAACACCCACGGGATCAGCTGCTTTGTTGACGGCTCCACCGGTGTTCAACACATCAACCCCGCCTTGACGTAAAGTAAATGCATTATCAACACTCACACCACCATCCCAACCTACCTCTACTTTTGGATTGATTGCTCTAACCAAACGTACTTTTTCTAATTGCATCATACTAGCTGTGCCTCCATAGTGACCTAAATCACCTGAAAATATCAAGACGTGATCTACAACTTTAATATATTCCTCTACACTTGAAGGCACTGTTGTCTTAAGAAGCGCCAATCCAATTTTGATGCCAGATTGCTTAATTTGAGCAAACAAAGGTTTTAGATCAACCTTTGCTTCAGCGTGTAGAATAATTAGGCTCGGCCTGAGTTTTATTAGCTGATCAATATATTTTTCTGGATGATATGCCATTACGTGAATATCTACTTGCCATGTTGATGGCCAAGTTAGTTTATCTGGCTGTAATAACAAGACCGGCGCAAACTCACCATCACTAATATCTATTTGAACTCTAGTTGCAAATGACTGAAAGCGCTCAATAGTCGCATGGTATTCGTCTTCAATTTCGACTGTTATACAAGGGACAATTATGCTCATTAGATATTATCAATCTGCGCATTACGCCTTTTAAATCGTGCCGCTCCCGCAAAAGGTGTACTCAACCAAGTTTCGACTATTCCTTCCCAAGCCGCATCATCATCTTTCAGTGTGCGTGATGGTAAACAAAGCACATTACTATCATTATCGTTTCGAGTCATTTTTGCTTCAAATGCATCCCAAACGAGACTGGCTCTAATACCACGAAAACGATTAGCCGCCATACACATCCCCTGTCCTCCACCACAAATTAAAATCGCACGTGGATCTTTGTCATCACTACCAATTATTTTCAGCGCCGCCGCTTGGGCAAATTCTGGAAAATCATCATTCGGATCAAGTACTTTATCACCCACGTCCTCTACATCATAGCCACGTTTGACTAAATAAGCGAATAGTTTTTCTTTTAACTGAAACCCTTGATGGTCACTTCCAATAAATATTTTCATATAACCTAAGTATAAGCTTTATCAAGTTAATTTTGCAAGACCCCTTCCTAAAACTTAATAGAGTTTTTATAATATAAAATCTAACTATCTATAGACTTGGCACATGAAATTTGCTATAATCTTTCAGATATGAAAAATAGTATTCACCCAACCGATTATCGTATGGTCGTTTTTAGCGATGAAGCTGCTGATTTTCAATTTTTAACACGTTCAACAGCTAATTCAACCGAAACCATAAAGTGGACCGACGGACAGGAATATCCTCTTATCAGAGTGCATATTTCTTCAGCCTCACACCCCTTCTTTACTGGTGAGGAAAAAATCATCGACATTGAGGGTCGCGTCGATAAGTTTAAGGCTCGTTCAGCTACCGCAGCTGCACGCCAAAAACAATTAGCTCAAAAAGCTAAAAAACAGAATGCCCGAAAAGCATCACGTCAAACTTCAAGCAAATAGTTTGTCCTAAAAAAAGATCGTCTACTTAGAAAAGGCGGTCTTTTTTGCTACAATGAGTTAAGTATGAATAGAATACAAGTTGATCAAACAAAATTACAAACTGAACGTGCTGAAATAACCGAGTTTTTAGCAAATCCTTCGGCATACGCCGATCCTACTTTCGCAGATAAAACCAAGCGTTTAACAGAGGTTGAATCTATTTTAGAAAAAACTTCTTTACGCCAAAAACTCGAACAACAACTTCTTGACGATCAAGCTATTGTTGAATCCGGCGATAGTGATTTATACGAAATCACTCAACAAGACATAGAAGATTTGAATAAACAGTTAGCTCAAATCGAACGCGATTTAGCCGACATTCTATCGCCCACTGATCCTAATGATAAAAAAAATATCATAGTAGAGATACGAGCCGGTGCTGGCGGCGACGAGGCGAGTTTGTTCGCTAGCGATTTATATAGAATGTATCTACGCTGGTGTGAAATACATCGTTTTAAAACAGAGATTATAAGCGAAAGTGTCAACGATAGCGGCGGATTAAAAGAGGTAGTTTTCGCAGTTAAAGGCAGTTCCCCTTACGCAAAGCTCAAATTTGAATCAGGCGTCCACCGCGTGCAACGCGTACCTGTAACTGAATCAGCTGGACGAATACACACTAGCACCGCCACCGTAGCCGTTCTACCAGAGGCCGAAGAAACCGACATTAAAATTGATCCAAGCGACATAAAAGTTGACGTCTTTCGTTCTGGTGGACATGGCGGTCAAAGCGTTAATACCACAGACTCAGCAGTTCGCATTACTCACCTGCCAACTGGTATGGTTGTAATCAACCAAGATGAAAAATCACAAATCAAGAACAAAGAAAAAGCCATGGGAGTACTCCGTAGTCGTCTATTACAACAAAAAATAGAAGCTGAGCAAGCTACCCAGGACGCCAAAAGACGTAGCTTAATAGGTTCCGGTGATCGGTCGGAAAAAATCCGTACCTACAACTTTCCTCAAGACCGAATTACAGATCATCGCATCAGCTATTCACGAAGCAATATAGCAAGTGCAATGAATGGCAATATCGACGATTTAATTGAACGCTTACAAAGTTACGAATATGAACTCAGCCTCACCAAGACCGACGATTAAGTTTTGGCTCGATTGCGCCACTAATCGGCTTAAGAAAGCAACCATTGGAACTCCGCGCTTAGACACCGAGGTTATATTAGCTCACATTCTAAAACGCCCACGCATATATCTACACGCTCACCCCGAAAAAACATTATCTATTTTTCAAGTTAAAAAAGCTAATCTTTTATTAGAAAAAAGACTGTCTCATCAACCAATAGCTTATTTAACAAGACAAAAAGAATTTTATAGACGCAATTTTATCGTCACGCCGAGCGTATTAATTCCCCGTCCAACCTCAGAAACAATTATTGAAGAGCTTAAAAAAATAGTCAAACTAAACAAACACGAAGTTTTATATGACATAGGCACAGGTAGTGGTATTTTGGGAATTACCGCCAAATTAGAACTACCGAATCTAAACGTGACTCTAAGCGATATTAGCCATTCTGCGTTGTTAGTTGCTCGTCGCAACGCTAAATTATTAAAAAGCGATGTTAAAATTACATCGTCAAATTTATTAACAAATCTACCACCCAATCCAGATTTAATTATAGCTAATCTACCTTATGTCGACAGTAGCTGGATGCGTTCACCAGAAACTAATTTCGAACCCAAAATTGCACTTTTTGCCGACGAAGGAGGTCTAGAAATTATCCAAAAACTTATCGACCAGGCTTCTACTAAAATAGCTCCGAGCGGTTACTTGTTATTAGAAGCCGATCCAGCTCAACACGAACAAATACACCAATATTCACTTAAAAAGCAGTTCGTTTTAATTAAAACTATCGATTATGTAGTTATCCTACAAAAAGCCTAGCTAAACGAACTTACACTAATACTATTAAAGAATAGTAATAAAACAAGCGTTAAAGCGATCGAAAAAATCAACGGCAATATTATATCATTTAAACGAATTTTTTGATGATGCCTATAGGAATTGTAGCATCGATACATCAAAAATCCGACCAAAGTTATAATTATAGACATCTGAGGCAGCATCAAATTACCCATAAAGTATAACTTATAAGCGATAGCCCAGTGGTAGCCCAACCAGCCTAATTCTGCGATTACCAAACCAAAAACTAGATTTAAAAAACCGCTGTGTGGCTCTTCGTCATAACTACCAAGTACGTGTCGGCCGGTTGAGACTCCGATAAGCCAAATAAATAGCACTGTTAATGATACTGGAGCTGCGTATGCAATAGCGTAAACCGCCGTCACTCCACAGAACAAAGCTACGCCAGCTTGCATAACAATATACATACGTTTCGATTTAGGTCTCAGTAACAATAGCCACATGGTATATAGAACTACTAACGCAATTTGCGTTAGTAAAACTTGAAAACTACTAGGATTACCGTTAGCCAAAAACAAGAAAATAACGAAGCTTAGGCTAATTATTAAACTTACTGAATCCGACTGAATGTTCGCCAACCAGAATCGCGGTCTTACAGCAAAAACTCGCCAACGACTTAATAACATCAAAACTAGAGCCAACCAAACCGTACCAGTAACTCGTACTAGCACCATTGCCACAATCGCCAAACCAACATTTAATACTACGTACAGGACCTCGCTGGCAAGCGATTTTTTGTTAATGTTTCGCAAAAACTCCATAGCTAGTAAATAGTATAGCACAAATCTTACGACTCGATGCCCCCAAAGATAACAACAAACTTGACCGAACTATCAACAATCACCGGTGGCTTATCGGTAGAAATGTCAACACTGTAAAGCTCTTTTAGTTTTTTTGCAGTAGCTAATGTGTTTTCTGAACTTAATTGATAGATTTCTACCGTTTTATATTCCCCCTCTGGTGCATTGTCTACTCCAGCCACAACAAAGCCTAAGTCCTCTAGATCACTAGCTTTGGTTTCAGCTAAACCAGCCTCCTTAGTGCCATTAAGAACCACCAACGATGCGCCTTCCCTAGTTATAGGGTTTCTTGATAACTTTACCTTCAAATATTCTTGCCATTCGATATAATTATATGTCCCAGCAGACGGGTTGCCACTACCCGCTAAGATATGGTCGCCAAGCAAATCTAAACTTTTGATATTTGAATTATTTAATTCGCTAAAAACATGCGCCAAAGTAGTTATTTCTCCTATTTCGATATTAGTTCGCAAATTATCACCCAAAGCATCTATTAATTTTGATATTGCAGAAAAATTAGTTAAAGTACCACTTGAAAACGCCTTTTCTCGAATAGCCATCAAAATCTTACGTTGGTTCTTTTCGCGTTCAAAGTTTGAGTCGGCAAACCCATAAGTCGGCTCCGAATCTCCCCTAGCTCGCGCTAAATTCAATGCTTGATCGGCATTTAACGTAGCCATGCCATTAGGGTAATCTACATAATGACCGCGCGGTGGACAGTTTTTAATTCGATCATCATAGCTGTCTCCACAAACATAATCCAACTGACTATCTAGATAGCCTCTTGGATCACTGCTCTCAATATTGATAGGGATAGTGCCACCGATAGCATTAATTACATCTTTAAGCACTGTGTAATTAACGTGGACAGAGTACTGAACATCCAAATCCAGCATATCACTTACTAATAAGCGCATCTCTTCAAGCCTTTCTTTTTCAGCTTCAAGAGTTTCCTCTTCGTTTACGCATTGATAAAAAGCATTTATTTTGCCTCTATAACCGCTGACACAAGGTCTGCCGTATTCAACCTCTAAATCGCGCGGAATGCTAAACATTATCATGTCTTTATTCGTCTGATCAACACTAACAACCATTATCGAATCCGTCAGATTAGGCGCTTCGTGCCCAGGATCATCTTCACTCGTACCAAAAATCAAGAAATTACTGCGTCCATTGTCGTCTTCTTTAAGTTTTTGACCACAAAATACATTTAATATATTGCCCGTCAAACTACTCTGACTAGCCGACCATAGTTTGTAACCAAAAAAACCGGCTATAGCAAGTATAATTACTACAAATCCAAGTATAATCCACTTTACTATACGACGTTTTTTGTGTGTTTTTTTAATACGCAGATTGCGTCGCTCGAGACGTTTTTGTCTCCGTGTTAACTTTTTCTTAGGTTCTGCTATCTCATCAATGTTTTTAAAAGATTCATCGATATCTGATTGTTTAAGATTGTCTTTAATTAAATCGGTCTTTACAACTTGACCGCCAATTTCGGTTAGTTGTTTACGACCTTGTTGGTCACTAAGATTACGTCCTTTCTCACCAGACCGTTTAGAAATAAAACCTTCAACATTAGAAACACGTTTGTTCATAAATACTCATACCACTATACATAATTTATCGTTTCATTGGAAGTTTTGTCGCCAAAAATACATAAAAAGTGTATAGTACAAGGTATGAATAAAACGTTTTTTAATTATCGTACCTGGATAAAAGACGCATTAAGTGTTGTGCTGTTTGTCGTTTGCGTAGCAGTTACGACATTACTCCTTAATGCCTTTATATTCCGTAGTTTCAATGTGGTCGGGCCTAGCATGGAGACAACGTTCTATACAAACGATCATATAATCATCAATCGCCTACCCGTAACTATAGCCAATCTACAAGGCAAAACATACAAACCCGAGCGCGGACAAATTATAGTTTTCAAAAATCCAAAATACGTGGCTGGAAGTAATATTGATGAATATATCGTCAAGCGCGTAATTGCTTTTGGCGGCGAGCGCGTAGTGTTAAAAGATGGCAAAATTACTGTATTTAATAGTAACAGTCCCAACGGTTTTAATCCAGACGCAAACAATCAATCTATAGGCCATCCTATAAGTGGCGCGACAGACATCGTTGTACCAGAAAATGAAATCTTCGTCTCGGGAGATCACAGACAAGGTAATTATTCTTATGACTCACGCAATGGACTTGGCACTATTCCTCTATATGACGTAATTGGTCCAGTTGGTGTTAGAATATTTCCTTTTAACAAAATTCGATTATTTTAATTAGAGCTCAAAAGTTTTTGTAATCGCTCAAATTCATCTTCGTTTTTAAACTTTATGGTAATTCTCCCCGATCCGCGAGTCGTGGTAGATATGCTTACATCAGCTTTGAGATATTGTTTAAAGCTTTTTAATTGTTTTTTATAAGGCTGTTCTTTAATCTGGTGACTAACCAGTACTGCCGCTGTTTGAATGTTTTTACTCAAATCTACTGTAAACTGTTCAACCTTGCGAGCACTCCAGTGCTCTTTGACTATACGTGGTATAACTTTTTGTAAAATCTTTTCGTCCACACCAGCTAACGGTCGTACTTGACCCTCAGTTAATACTCCTTCAACTAGTAAGTCTTTAACAAATTTCGGAAGTTTTAGCAGTCGGATTTTGTTGGCTATCGTGCTAACTCCACCCGCGCCAACTCGCTTGGCAATTTGTTCCGTAGTCATATTGAATTGAGTTTGAAGCTTTAAGTAAGCTGTTGCAACTTCTACAACGTTAAGGTTTTGCCTTTGAATATTTTCTATCAAAGAAACCTCCAAATTGCGTTGATTATCTAAAGTTCGCACTAAAGCTGGAATTTTATCGAGTCCAGCGGCCTTAGCCGCATGAAAACGCCTTTCACCAGCTACAATTCGATAGCCACCCTTATAAGGAGACAAAATGATAGGCTGTAATACGCCGTATTCAATAACTGAATCAGTCAGGCTTTTCATCTCTTCGCTATCAAAGTTTTTTCGTGGCTGATCAGGATTAGCACTAATCTCGCTAATCTTAACTTGTCGTAGTTCGCTAACTTTTTGATCCTGTGAAGCTGTCGGATCGAAAGACTCATCTAACAAATCGGTTGGAATTAAAGATTCAAAACTCCTACCCAAACCTCGTTTTTTAGATACCGGCACGACTCATCACCTCCTTTGAAAACGCCTTATAAGCGCGCGCTCCTTTTGAAAATTTATCATAAGCCCCTATTGGCAATCCGTGACTCGGTGCTTCTGCTAGACGAATATTACGCGGAATAGTCGCCGTGAATACTTTGCCCGGAAAATATCGTTTAATTTCTTCATAAACTTGCTTACTCAAAGTCGTACGACTATCCATCATCGTCGTTAATACACCCAACAAATCAAGTGTAGGGTTCATCGCCTTACGTACTAGTTTCATCGTCTCAAGCAACTGTCCAAGGCCTTCTAAAGCATAAAACTCTGCTTGCACTGGCAATATAATATATTTCGACGCCACTAGTCCATTAACCGTCAATAAGCTAAGACTCGGTGGACAGTCAATTATAATTGCGTCGTAATTAGCATCTATTTCTTGAATAGCGTCTCGCAAGCGCGAAAAACGCTTATCCGCTTGGGCTAACTTCACTTCAGCATCAGCCAAATAAGCTAACGTTGGGGCCACAAAAAAACCTTTATATGCTGTTGGCAAAATAACATCGCTTAGCTTTGCGTTCCCCATTATCACGTCAGTCATAGTGGCCTTAAGGTTTTTCTTGTCTATATCAAGTCCGCTAGTAGCGTTTCCTTGAGGATCAAAGTCTATTAAAAGGGTTTTTTTGTTACTTTTTGCAATATAATACGCCAAACTAACAGCGGTAGTAGTCTTACCAACCCCACCTTTTTGGTTTGTTACTGATATTACAACTGCCACTTTATATTTTTCCCTCGAGTTCTTATATACCAATATACCAAAAAACCCGCTTTTTAGGAACGGGTTTTTCGATTTTATTTGATTGAGATTATCTCAATCTGACTATATTTCTGACGGTGACCAGTTTCTTTGTGAACGCGTTTCTTTGCTTTATAGCGAATAACTCGTATTTTTTCACCTTTAACTAAATCTTCAACAACTTTGGCTACAACCTTTGCGCCTTCGACAACCGGCTTGCCAACTTGAACGTCCTCGCCATCAATAATCATCAATACCTCAGGCTCTATTTGTTTAGTGCCTTCGGGCAGTAAATCAACCAGCAAACTGTCTTTCTCGGCGACTAAATACTGTTTACCGCCAACCCTAATGACTGCTTTCTTCATGTTTTTCCTTTATTTAATAAACTATCAGTGGCCGATTATATCAGATAAAGGTTGCTTCCACAAGCGTTATTTGGCCGAGTCGTCGTTCTCATCAGCAAAACTAAACCACTCTGGATCCCTATGGATATCCTCAACTACGTTGTCCCAGTAATTGTCTAGTTCGACTTCACTGATTTGTTGATCTAAAGCCATATCTTCATCGGCATTATAACTATGACCGTTCAAACTGTCATCTGACGAGTCATCTATTGGTTGTAGGTTTAAATAATTTAAAATCGACATATTTTTATTTTTTTATTACCGTTCTTATATTGTAACATAAAACCTTACAAATTGCAAGCCTCAGACTTCGTTCTTCTTTCGTAGGGCAATTTTTAGCTCTGCTTCCTCAATTTTTACACTTTCTTCATATCCGTCAACAATTGAATCTAATATTTCCACCGCTAAGGTTTCGTGTTTTATAGTTTCTTGATGTGTTTTTATAGCTTCTTGTGTTTCGGCATTATCTGTTATCAGAGATAATCCAATCCTGTCATCAACATTTAAGCCCGCTTTCTTGCGAGCGCTTTGAATATGTCGAATTACTTCTCTAGCAATCCCTTCGCTCTTTAATTCAGTGGTAATATTCATATCTAGTCCAAAATCTCCACCGACCTGAACTGATTTTACGTTTAATTCCTCAGTTAAAATAGAGTTAAAATCAACCAAATTACCAGCGCTCGGAATCGTCACGCTATTTAAAGGCTGGCGAACCTTGAGCCCGTTTTGCGCACGCAAACTCAAACCTTGGTTGACGTATTCACGCACGGTTGACATCTCCTCTATAATCTCGTGATTTATACTGGCTGGGGTTGGCCAGTCCAACAAATGCACACTTTCACCGCCAACTAGCTTTTGGTATAGCTCCTCAGACAAAAACGGCGTAAACGGTGCCATTATTATCGCTAATTGCGAAAGGACATAGTGCAAGGTCTGGTAAGCACTGTTTTTATCCGAATCATTGTCTGATTTCCAAAAACGACGGCGACTACGACGAACATACCAATTACTTGCGTCATCAATAAACGGCAAGATAGGATCGGTCGCACCCGGTATGTCGTAACGAGCCAACGCTTCATCAACTTCTGTGTTTACTTGATGTACGCGACTAACAATCCATTTATCCAACGGGTTTTGCAGTGTATCATAAGGGTCTTTGAGTTCACCGTTAAACTCCCAACCGTCAACTTCGGCATACATGGTGAAAAAGTCGTACATATTCCAAATCATCGATAGTTTTCGTGCGACATCACCGACTTCTTTATCTTTTAGCACAAAATCTTCACCATTAGTCAGAGGACTCGACAGCATCAAGAATCGCAAGCTATCAGCACCATATATATCCATCAATTCGTTCGGATCGGTAAAGTTGCCGTAGCTTTTGCTCATTTTACGGCCATCTTCGCCCATTATATTACCCGTAACTATGACGTTTTTAAAAGCATTACGCCCGAACAGACCAACACCTACAGCATGTACGTAGTAGAACCAAGCGCGAACTTGACCCACGTATTCAACGATGAAATCGCCTGGGAAATTTTGCTCAAATTTTTCAACATTCTCAAATGGATAATGAAATTGCGCAAACGGCATACTGCCCGATTCGAACCAACAATCAAGCACTTTATCGATACGCTGGTATTTAACTCCGTCTATTTCAAAAGTAATATCATCAACCCAAGGACGATGATAATCCTCTAATTCCACACCACTAAGTTCTTTTAGCTCAGCATAACTACCAATTACTTTTGTGTATTCTCGACCGTCTTTGTCCACGCCCTTCCAAACTGGCATAGCTGTCGCCCAAAATCGATCGCGACTAAGGTTCCAATCAGGTGCCTGCTCTATATTTTTTTCAAATCGTCCGTGTTTTATATGTTCCGGGAACCAATAAATCTCAGCATTTTGAGCAATCATCTCGCTACGTTGTTCGTCAATATCCATAAACCAACTCGGATGAGCTCGGTAAATTAACCGTTTACCGTTACGTGGATTGTGCGGATATTCATGTAAAGTATATTCAATTTTCCATGCAACGCCACGACTTAATAACTTCTTGGCAATTATTTTGTTCGCTTGCCATATTTCGTCACCTTGCCATTCAGTTTCTGTGAAGATACCATAGTCGTCAATCGTATGAATCACCGGTATATTGTTCTTTTTCGCTAATGCAAAATCGTCTTCACCATAGGCCGGCGCAATGTGAACAACGCCCGTACCAGAATCGGTTGAAACAAAATCTGCCGACCAAATTTTGTGAGCATTCTCTCCTCTATCACCGAATAACGGTTCGTAGGTTTTGCTTAATAATTCATCAGCTGAAATATCTTTTATCATTTTGTATTCAAGGGCTTGACCTTTTTCGTCAACCATAACTCGCTCAATAGTATCTGTAGCCAAAATTAACTTTTGTTCGCCAACTTCAATTTGTGAATATTTTATTTCACTATTAATAGCTAGTGCCGTGTTGGCCGGCAAAGTCCAGGGTGTTGTTGTCCAAGCTAGCAAATAATTATCCTCGCCAACTATTTTAAACTTCACATACAAACTTGGATCAGTTACTTCAACATAAGCCTCCGAGTCCATAGATACTTCACTTTTTGATAGTGGCGTTGCCCAAGAGGTATCGTACAAAAGTACACGATCGCCTTCGTATATTTTGCCTTTGTCGTACAAAGTTTTAAATGCCCACCAAACCGACTCCATAAAATCTTTGTCCATCGTTTTGTAAGCACCAGTAAAATCAACCCAACGACCTACTCGCTCGATAGTTTCCTCCCACAAATTACCTGTTTGAATCATACTTTCGCGAGCTGTATTAATATAATCAGCCAAATTTATTTTAGTTCCGATGTCGCGACGATCTGTAATTCCAAGCTTTTTTTCAACAAAATTCTCAGCCGGTAATCCATGGCAATCCCAACCCCAACGGCGATCAACGCGTTTGCCTTTCATAGTTTGATAACGCGGAATAGCATCTTTGATAATACTTGAAAGCAATGTACCATGATGAGGCGTTCCAGTAATAAACGGTGGCCCATCATAAAAAACAAAACGATTATCGGCTGAACGATTGTCGATTGACTTATGAAAAGTGTCGTTTTGTTTCCAATATGCAACAAGGTCTTTTTCGTATTCAACTGGTTTACGACGAGTGCCTGACTTGAACTTCATTGTTTATAACTCCTTTTTTTTAAAATAAAACCACTTCTTTCGAACATCAGATCCCGTAGTTTTCGGGAGTTACCATCTGACTTCCAAAAGAAGTGATTCTTTTAGCTCTTAATTGCTCGCTTTGTCGTAGCGTTCACGGTGAAATCTACTAAGTTCCATAACAGAGCCGTTCTATTCACTGACGTTCGTGGTTGATAGCCACTAATCCACCGAGGTGAAGTGTCTTGGTGTAATTATATTTCAAAACTACCAACAAGACAAGCTATAATATCAAAAAAGAAAGCGCTAAAAATCTAAAACTTAAAATATAAAGTACGACAACAATAAACTGTCGCACAAACTCAACATGACTACCAGATACCCAAAAACGCCCTAAGATATTTATTGTATGTAATAACTGATTTCATTGATTGTTGGTAATGGCAAATCAACCCAAGAATTTTGCAAGCGACCATCATCACTAATAGCTAATATGGTCGGGTATCTTAAAATATCGTAAGCTTCACAAAATTGTAAGTTTTGACGTTCTTCCGGGTTTATTACTTCTAAATCATGCCCTGTCTGGCGTTTGAAGTCGTGCAAAAACTCTTCAACGATACGTGCATAGTCAGTTTTATCTTTGTATACTACTACGACTCGCATTTTTACTCACTTCGTCTTTGTGTTTGAGCGTCTTTTCCAAAATTTTTACAAAATCGTTAAGTGTTTTGAATTGATGAAAAACACTAGCAAAGCGTACATATGCTACTTCATTACGTTTTAATAGTTCACCTAGTACTTTCTCGCCAATCTGTTTAGAGGTAATTTCTAATTCACCGATATCATATATAGCATCCTCTATATCATTAACCATTTCATCGATTTCAACTTCTGACACAAAAAATTTACCGACAGAACGCTTTATAGCAATAGTTAATTTGTCTCTATCAAAAAGTTCACGCACACCATCTTTTTTGACAACCGCCAAGTTTGGTCGCTCAATTCTCTCATAAGTAGTAAATCTAGTACCATCTGGTGCTTCACGACGACGACGAATTGCCAGCCCATCGCTAACTTCGCGAGATTCTACGACACGACTATTACCAATATTATTCTTTGACATGTTTAATCCTTGTCTTTTGAGTCGTCTTTATCGTGTTTGTTGGATTTTTTACCTTTTTTACGACGACGTAAGAAAGCTGGCGTGTCGTTTTCGTCATCATCGTCTGGTTGATCCCATATATTAGTGGTGTTTTCCTCACTAAATATATCAGCGGCTCTCTGTTGAGCATCTAAATCAAGGTTTACTCCGCTTACTTCCTCGTCGCTAACTTGATGAAGTTTGTCTTGTTCATTATCTTCAATAGCCTCAGCTTGGTCGTTCAGATACGCAGCGTCAAATCCAGTAGCAATTACCGTAATTATAAGTTCATCATCTATTTCGGGCTTCAAAGTTGCACCAAAAATAATATTTGCATCTGGTGATACAGCACTAGTTATAATTTCCGCAGCTTCTTGAATTTCACTCATACTCATATCATAACCACCGGTTACGTTGAATAACACACCCTTAGCACCATCAATTGACACTTCAATTAGAGGCGACTCGATGGCTTGCTGAGCAGCCAAGACTGCACGGTTTTCACCACTAGCACGACCAATTCCCATCAAAGCAGACCCAGCATTACTCATAATAGCCTTAATATCGGCAAAATCGAGGTTAATTAGTCCATGCTCGGTAATAAGTTCCGAGATACCTTGCACGCCCTGTCTTAGGACATCATCAGCGATTTTAAATGTCTCAAGAAGTGGCGTACGACGATCGATAGTTTGAAGCAAACGATCATTCGGAATAGTTATCATTGTATCGACATTACGTCTAAGTTTAGCAATAGCCCATTCGGCGTTTTTGCGACGCTTTTCGCCCTCAAACGTAAACGGTCTAGTGGCTACTCCCACTACTAGTGCACCTAGTTCACGCGCGATTTCCGCCACAATATAGCCAGCCCCGCTACCGGTACCACCACCAGCTCCAATTGTTACAAAAACCATGTCCGCCCCATTTAGTGCCTCGCGTATATCATCGCGTGATTCGTTCGCAGCCGCTTCTCCAACGCTAGGATCAGCCCCAGCGCCTAAGCCCTTAGTAGTAGCCTTGCCTAAGTGGATTTTTACATCAGCCTTGCTATTGTGAAGCGCTTGTGCATCAGTATTCATAGCAACAAATTGCACACCAGTCAGTCCCGCTTCTTTCATACGGTTAGCAGCCGAATTACCGGCGCCACCTATACCAACTACTTTGATGCTAGCAAATGTTTGTATCTCACTTGGTTTAACTTCAGGCATAATATCAACTATCTCCCAATCTTATGATTACCAATTATACAGTATAGCACTTTTAAAATAAAACTTAACCCTTAAAGCGACCAAATAGTCTACTCAAAACACCGCCAACATTACCACTTACTTTTTTTAGATTAAGAGGCGGAGCGTTATTAACGTCACTTTGAGAATCAATCAACATCAGTCCAACAGCAGTTGCAAATTGAGGCGAGCTAGCATCGTCCGAAACACCACCGTAGTCAGTTATTTTGCCAACTCTAGCGGCTAAACCAAGTGCGTCTTTGGCATAATCAGCTAACCCTTCTAACATAGCGGTTCCACCCGTTAACACTACACCGCTCGGTAGTTTACCGGCTCGACCTGCTTTTTCAAGTTCTTTGTTGATAGCTTCAAATAATTCCTCTAACCTTGCATCAACTATTTCGTCAATTTCTTGAATATCAAAAGTATAGGTTTCACCGTTATGATTAATACCAGCTCCACCAGATTTATCACTACGTTCAGCCGAGGCGTGACTTATTTTTACTTTTTCGGCAATTTCTGGATCGGTTTTAAGTCCGATGGCTAAGTCGTTGGTTATATTGATGCCACCAATCGGAATTACAGCTGCGTATTGTAAATCACCTTCTTCATAAATCGCAACGTTGGTTGTACTACCACCTATATCTATCAAAGCCACGCCACTTTCAACCTGATGCTCGTTCAAAACTGCTCTGGCAGCTGCTACTCCAGAAACAACTACTGCGTGTGGATTAAGCTTGGCAGACTCGGCTGCTTTTTGCAGATTCACTAAATTAGGAGACAAAACCGAAAGTACATGTGCATCTATTTCGAGCCTAGTTCCCGTCATACCTATCGGATTCTTAATGTTATCTTGACCATCTAATTTATAGGAATGAGGAATAATTTCAAGGATTTCACGATTAGCTGGAACTTTACCAACGGTTGCAACTTCTTCTAGTCTACGTAAATCTTCGGTCGTAATTTCGTGATCGGCACTTCCAACGGCTATCATACCATCAGTGTGAGTACTCAAAATATGACTACCATTAATGTTAATGGTGGCGGTGTTTATTTGATAACCACTCATTCTCTCTGCTTCACCAAGCGCTTCGTCTATTGCTTGGGATGGTCCATCGAGATTGACCACATTACCCTTACGCATACCACTATTAGGCGCCGTGCCAACACCAATAATAGTTGGCATGCCAGTTACACTATCGATGTGACCGACTATACATCTGACGGCTGTTGTTCCTATATCTATTCCAACTGCATATTTAGGTGTAGTTTCTTGCATATTTAAGATTATAACGCTTAAGCAGCGTTTTGCATAGTTATCAAAATATTAAATTTGAGTTAAAATTTCAGCGCCAGTTTCAGTAATCAAAACAGTGTGTTCAAAATGTGCCGCTAAACTACCGTCTTTGGTGGAAATAGTCCATTGATCTGTCGTTTTAATATCATCACCACCCAAGGTCGCCATTGGCTCAATAGCGATCGTGTCGCCTGGCAAAAGTAAGGGTCCATTACCCTTACGACCATAGTTTGGCACTTCCGGTGGTTGTTGCATTTTGTGACCTATACCATGACCTACCAACTCTCTAATAATACCTAGCCCTCCTTCGTTTAATGTTTTTTCAACCGCCTCACTAATATCTCCGACTCTTGTAGCACCAGAAATAGCATTAATACCAGCGTATAAACTTCTTTCAGTATATTTTAGTAAGTGCTTTTTTGCTCCTTTTGGTTGTTCTCCAACTACCATAGTAAAAGCGCTATCAACCTTCATCCCATTGTAAGTAATAACTAAGTCAAAACTTGCCACATCACCCTGCTCAAATCGATATTCGGTCGGTATGCTGTGCACTATTTCGTCGTTTGTAGAGACACAAATTACACTTGGAAAATCAACTTCTGGAGTTTTATAAGTAGCAATTGCTCCGCGAGCTTCAATTTCACGCTCTACATATTCCGCCGCCTCAAGTTCGCTCATATCAACGACGACATAGTTCTTTAAATCAGCTAATATACCAGCCAATATCTTGCCCCCATCGCGCATTGCTTGAATTTCTGCCTCAGTTTTAACTGGCTGAATTGATTTTAAATTATGCCGCATTTCGAAACCTGCTCTTCTATTCGATCATAAACTTGATCAATACCACCTTCGGCATTAATATGTACTGTTGCTACATTGGCACTATCGAAAGCCATTAAAATAGACTCTATTGATTTATTATATTTATCAATTCTTTCAGCTATTGAGTCTTTGGTGTCGTCTTCTCGTCCTCGCAAAGCTAAACGCTTGTAAATTTCTTCATCCGAAATATCAAAAACTATAACTAATTTTAGGTTTGTAAAATATTCATTATTAATCAACCATTTGGCTTGCTCTTGACTACGTGGAAATCCATCAAGAACTACTTTATTACTTCCGTATTTTTCAAAAGCTGTTTGGAGTATTTTATTAGCAGTAGAATAGTCAACTAAATCTCCTTTTTTCATTACATCTTTCAAATGCTTGTCGTTTAATTTACGAATAATAGACCCTAGCGATAGCCATTTAAAACCTCGCCTTTCCTCTAACATTTGTCCTTGCAAACTTTTACCAGCACCTGGAGGGCCCAATAACAATAACATATTTTTTCTAACTCAACACTTCCTTGACAATTTTTGCAATCAACGACCCGTCGGCAGTATTACCTAACCGCTGTTTAGTTGCGCCGATGACAGCCCCCATCATTTTTAAGTCTTTCGCACCTAATTCGGCAATCGTCTTTTTAACTTCATCACTAATTTCTGTTTCTGATAATTGTTGTGGTAAATATTCGGTCATGGCCTCGGCTTCTTGGAATTCACTATCAACTAATTCCTGTCTACCAGCTTGTTTATAAGCTTCAGCGCTCTCTTTACGTTTTTTAATTTCTCTAGCTATTAGATTTTCAATCGTTGAGTCGTCCAAGCCCTCTTCACGTTTACCTTGAGCAACTTCTTCATCTAAAATAACCGCCTTAAGACTACGTAAAACTTGAACTTTAAAACGATTGCCGCTTAATAAAGCGGCTTTTAAATCGTTTTCGATTGAGCTTTTAAGACTCACTATTTGATTCCCATCCTAGCTCTATCCAATTTTTCGGCCCTACGAGCTTTGCGAATAATCGCTTTTTTTCGTCGTTCTACCTTAGAAATTGGTTTGCTATTACGCATCGAGGCTTTAGCCGAAGCCAAAATGCCGCTTTGCAAAACCTTGCGGTTAAATCTGCGAAGAATGTTTTCATTTGCTTCGCGTTCGTCTTTACGTATTACTTGTACCATAAATCGTATTATAGCAGAGGTAAAGATCTCAATCAAGACATAATTTATTACAACAAAAATTTGCCTACTAAACGTTCTTCGCGCGCTCGATTAGCCCAGTTGTCGGCTAACTCATTTTGAACATTGCCATTATGGCCCCTAACCCAACTAACCTCAGCAACCGATTGTTTGTATAACCAGTAGACTTCTTTAACAATTTCAAGATTGCGAATTTCGCCACCACGCTTCACCCAACCATTACGCTCCCAAGAGCGAGCCCATTTCGTAAGAACGTTAACCCAAAATTCACTATCCGTTAGTATTTGACATTCTTTTCCGTCAGCGTCTTTTAGTGCCGCTATTAACGCTCGAGCTTCCATACGAATATTTGTCGTCATATCCTCATGACCTACGATCACCCATTCGCTTTCTTTCACCACGGCAAAACCCCCTGGTCCCGGGTTCGGGCTACAACTTCCATCAGTAAAATAGGTTATCATCAATAAAAATCTACTTAATTAAATCTGCTATTTTAACTCGAGATTGTTCAGTTATATCTCTATCACGCACGGTCACTGTTTCGTCTTCTAGTGTTGTAAAATCAACAACTACACAATAAGGCGTACCGATTTCATCTTGTCGGCGATAACGTTTACCAATATTGCCATTGTCGTCCCACATTATTCGACCACCATGTTTTGGATTTTCTTTTAGCGCTTCGTAAACTTCACGCGCCTTCGCTACCAACTCTGGTTTATTTTTTAATAATGGCGAAACCGCATATTTAATAGGCGCTATATTTTCTGGCAACTTCAAAAATACACGTTTTTCGCCCCCGACCTCGTCTTCGTGATAGGCGCTTGACAATACCGCCATAACTGCCCGTTCTACACCAAAACTCGGTTCTATAACATGTGGAATAAACTTATCTTTCGTACCCTTAACGGTATATTCCATATTTTTTCCACTCTCACGCTGTATATTAGAAAGATCAAAATCAGTTCGATACGCTAGACCAAGTAATTCATCACGGCCAATCGGAAAATCAAACTCAAAATCAATTGTTCGTTTGCTGTAATGAGCACGTTCTTCAGCAGGTACCTCAAATTCATGTATGGCTTCTTTTGGTAATCCTAAAGCCTCACACCACTTCCATACCAAATCACGCCACATCTCAAAAGATTCTTCCCATTTATCAGGATTCACAAAATACTCAATTTCCATTTGCTCAAATTCTCGCGCACGGAAAATAAAATCGCGCGGACTTATCTCATTACGAAAAGCCTTACCTTGTTGAGCAATACCAAAAGGCAAATCAGGATAAAAACTATCGACAACATTTGCATAATTAGTAAAAATACCTTGGGCGGTTTCTGGACGCAGGTAGCTAACGCTAGGCTCGTCTTCAACTGGCCCAACAGTTGTTTTAAACATCATATTAAAAGCACGTGGCTCACTAAAAGGTTCTTTGGCTCCACAATTAGGACATTTGCTTAAGTCAATTTTGTCAGCTCGAAAACGACCATGACAATTAGAACACTCAACCAGGGGATCAGAAAACGTATCGACATGTCCACTAGCCTTCCAGACTTTTTGATTCATCAAAATTGCAGCGTCCACACCATACATATCATCACGACTATCAACAAACATCTGCCACCACAAATTCATGATATTCCGTTTTAACGCAACACCCAAAGGACCAAAGTCCCAAGTACCGCTTAAACCACCGTAGACTTCGGAACCTTGATAAATAAAACCTCGTCGTTTAGTTAAACTTACGATTTTGTCTAATTTGTCGTTTCGATTTTCGTTTTGACTCATAACTTTTGTAATTATACCAACATTTATAAAAACCCGCTAGTAAGTTATATCGAAGCGTGAGTCCTGGTAACTTCTAGACAGATTGGTAAAAAATCATCAATTCCACCAATTTGCGCCAAAGTTTTAAGCGGTTTGGTAGCTATTAAACGTAATAGTTTAATATGGCTAGCTGTTAAATCTCCTTTTTCGTCGATTACCAAACCACGTTCAGATATATCGTATCGATAATTCGAATCAGCCGATACCTTATCACCATTAATGTCGCGCCACAAACTTAGTTCATAACCAGTCAAGATAGCATAGCGTGTATAAAACCAAGATTTTACCAAATTTATTGGCAAAGATTTTGAATCTAAACCAGCTAGAACATTTGCAAGCACTTCGTACCAATCATTATCAACAGAATTTTCACTAGCTTTTG
The DNA here is from genome assembly GCA_964466345.1 of uncultured Saccharimonas sp. (SeqCode). Lineage (GTDB taxonomy): Bacteria > Patescibacteriota > Saccharimonadia > Saccharimonadales > Saccharimonadaceae > UBA1547. The sequence continues at coordinate 19,034 of CAYXMZ010000001.1, read as the reverse complement.
CTACCCACTTCATAACATCGTAAGCAAATTGCAACTTATCATAATCATCCATAATATGCCTATAAAATTTAACCAATCGCGATGAGGTCAAGACGGCTAAGTCGCCCTTGCCGCTAACAATTACCACTTCACAAATTGATAATAATTCTATCCCACCAGCTAAACGACTTTTTTCACGACGAACCCCTTTTGCTATAACGCTCATCTTACCTTTCGAAGTAAGAAGTTGTAGAACTCTATCTGCTTCACCGTAATTTGTGCGACGCAACACAATCGCCTTCAGTCTTAACGGTTTCAACCTATTAACTCCTTGACAGCCAAAATCAAATCCTGCGGTTTCATAGTAGTTTTATCGATAACTTTTTGAATATTATAAGATGAAAAAGAATCAAAATTTAAATCACCAGCTAAATTAGTACATAGAATTACTGGAATTTTAGACGTATCATAGTAAGTTTGCAATTCATTCATCAACGTAAAAGCAGTAACACCACTCAGTAAAACGTCCATGATAAATAAGTCTGGGTAGAATTTATCCAACGATTGAACTGCCGTCAGGGCGTGAGACGCTATAAAAGTCTCGTAACCGGAAGCATCCAAGGTACGCTTTAGTTGTTCAGCTAACCAAGAATCATCTTCGACTATAAAAATTTTTTTCATAATAATCTCAATTGTCTTGAAGCTTGAAGATCGACATAAAAAGTCGTTCCATCACGATGCCTTATCGCACCAATCTGACCGTTCATCGCTTCAGCAAATTGACCAGAAATATAAATACCTAAACCACTGCTTAACGGTCGACTAGCTGTTTCGGCATTTGATATTAAATCTTTATTTTTTATGGCTTTTAGAGCCCGGCTAGATAAAGCCGGACCATAATCGCGTATTCCAACACGAATGATTTCACCTTTTGATATAGAACCGACTTTTATTTCGACTACATTTTTACCTTCTGAATATCTTAGTGCATTATCGCTAAAATTCATCAAAATACGACGCAATAAATCAGAGTTAGCGATCAAAAGCATTGAGCGACGCTTTTTTTCAATTTTAATCTCTTTGTCGTTAGCCTTAAACAAAGGCGTCATATCACGCACGACATCTTCACATAATCTCTGAGCATTTATTGGTTCAAGCTTAAATAAAGCGTTATCTAATTTTATAGACTTAGTCAAGTCGCTAGTTAATCTTAGCGCGCGCTCACTGGTTAACACAATCTGTTCTACTATTCTTTGGTTTTCTGAACTTTTAATATTATTTGTTTCCAAACCAAGCGAAAGCTGCCGAATTAGACTAAGTGGCGCTTTTAATTCGTGTGCCGCCATTACTACTGAAGAAAGCTTTCTTCCGTTCGGCACACTCAGAATTGTACGTTTACCTCGCACCGTACTCATAGGCTAATTGTAACACAAATTATTGGTTGAATTTGATTGTTTGAATGATTTGATCAAAATAATCTCTAAACGTATAAGCATCTGTTCGCATCGTCAAAGTTTTATCACGAATTTTGAAAATTATAGCTATACCTCTAATGTCTTTGCTAAAACTACCTTCAAGTCTAGTTCCAGCTACGTCATTAATCTTAATGGTGCTGAGTTCTAAGCTTCCTTTCGAAACCAGCGAGTCGTACTTAGTTACAACCGAATCATAACTCTTACTTTCAATCAAAACCCTAAGTGCGAATTGTTGTTTTTCGCCAACTGGCGGCACTGTTCCAGGATTTAAATAAGCTTCATAATCACCGCCGTCTCTAGCCTCATCCTCAACATAAACACTCCAAGTTTTTGGATATTTGAAAGACAGAGAACCGTAATCTTCGGGACCATTAAAATCATTAAATGGATTGTTCTTTTCTTTTGTAAGCTTATTTTCGTAAATTTCAGCTTGCTCTCTCTCGACTATTGCTTTTGCGTCAGCAATTTTACTATCAACATTGTCTTTTTGATCGGTGTAATTAAGAAACAACCAAACAGACAAGACAGCTAAACCAGCAACAAAAACTATCAAACAAATCGTGGTTATCATCCAAGCTTTAGCCGAACCATTATGAAATTTTTTAGTCATAGCGCCATTATACTTATGCTACTTTAGCTTGTAAAGATAAATCCTTTATGCTTGAAATTTAGTCTTGATCAAAGCGTTTTTTTACTATATTTATCTCGTTCTTTAAGGCCTTAAGGTCTTCTTCTATTTCTAAAGTTAATTTTTCGGCTTGTTTGAATTTATCTAACGCCAATTCTAAATCAAACTCTCCACTATCAAACCAAGCGATAATCGCATCGAGCTCGGCTGTTTTTTGTGCAATAGTTTTATTTTTGTCGGACATTTTTCACCTCCGCTTTCATTATGTGTTTACTTGTTTCAACTTCAATCATAGAACCTTCTAAGGCTTGACCACGCCAAATCGCATAACCTCTCTCTAACACTTTGTTCGGATTTATCTGGTCTATTAATTGTTTATATCTATCAATTCGCCACTTAGTGTCTTCAATTTTTTGATTTATTGTTGTTAAAACAACATCTATTTTCGTAGCGAGTGCTTTTTGCTCTGTTTCTACCAACTTCTCAACTCTTGGTAATAATCCGGTCATCTGTATATTTAAACGTCCGATTACTTCACGTTTGTCTGGTACTAATATTTCAGCGGCATTGCTTGGGGTAGAAGCCCGCTTGTCTGCTACAAGATCGGCCAAAGATTCATCAATTTCATGACCAACACCAACTAAAGTAGGAATACGACTACTTGCAATAGCTCGCACTAACAGCTCATCATTAAAAGTAGCTAGATCATCAACACTTCCGCCACCGCGTACGATAACTAAAACTTCTGGCAAAATTTCTAATTGATTAAAATATTTTATTGCTCTAATAATTTGATCCGGAGCACTTGCACCTTGAACCTGTACATTAGCCACTGAGACTTCCATACCGCCCCACCGATTATTTATAATTTTTATAAAATCAGCATAGCCAGCGGCGTCTACACTACTAACCACGGCGACGTGTCGTGGGATAATCGGTAGCTCTCTTTTTCGTTCCGGAGTGAACAGCCCCTCTTTGTCTAGCTTTATTTTAAGTAGTTCAAAGCTCTTCTTGATCGAGCCTTCGCCGACGGGACGAATCGCTTTAACCGTCAAACTAAATTTACCCCATTGAGTTAGTTTTGGTGTAGCGGTGACAATAATTTTCATACCGTCTTCTATCGGTTGCCGCAGCTGCCAAGTTGTCATAAAACAACCTATACTACCTCCTTCATCTTTAATATCAAAAAACACATATTTATTTTGATTAATTTTAAAAGAAGACACTTCCCCTTCAACCTCCACGGTTGGAAATGAAAACTCCAAGATTTGATTTAAGCTGACTATAAAATCACTAACGGTAAATAGTGGTAAAATGCTACTTTTCGTCATGGCCTCTCATTGTCTGATGATAAAATAGATAACCAAATACAATTGTGAGGAACAGTAAAATAATGCGAGCAAGAAGCGTTCCAGCTATTGCTACTTCAGACACAATACCCGCTGAAGTCAAAAAAGCAATCATCGTCGCTTCGTACATACCCATTCCACCTGGCGTAAAGAAAAACACGCTAAGCGTTGTAGCCAAACCAAAGGCAATAAACAAGAGCGCCGGATTAATAAAATGGCCCAAAGCCAAGAAGGTTATAAATATCAAACCCATATCACAAATGTTAGCTAGGATAGCCCACAAAAAAGGCTTTTTGAGAATTTTTTTATCGCGACGGATTATTTCATAATCTCTATAAATGTCATTAAAAAATTTCTCGGTCTGCTTTAGCTGTAGAACCTCACAATTCCTTCCGCGAGTTAGCTTTGATATTATTAAATTAATAATATTAGTAATCCATCTTCCAACTTTTTGCATACGACGCTTGTTGCCGATTATTTTTATTGCTATAAAAATCAACGTAATCACACCGATAGCTAATCCAAAACTCCACCAAGCTATAGTATTGTTAATTTTTTGGTTAAAAAATAAATAAATCACTGAAAGAAGTATTAATCCCACAAATGTTGTGAAAATAACACCGAATCTTACTACTTGAGCCATCACCGAGCGACCGGGTTTAACATTAAATCTAGTTAGTAACCAAGTTAAATATGAAAATCCAGCCGCCCCACCACTAGGTAAAATATGGTTTACGAAGTTCAGCTCTAACGCCATCCGAGTCATCTGCCATCCACCGACGCGTTTTAGATTGCCTTTATCACGCAAATAAGAGAATATTACTTGTCCAGAAGCATAATAGCTTACAAGCTGTATTGGTATCAATAAAACCAAAATCCACAGATTAACTTGCCCCAACAAACCCAGGGCTTGAACTATATCGTCCCAACTAAAATAAACGACCAACAGGAGCAATATAAAGACAGAGATATTTAATATTTTACGAATTTTCATAGCTTAACCAATATTATAACACCAAAAAAGTTGAATATATGTATATAATTGTCTATATGTTTATAGCAATTTTAGGTCGTCAACCAGAACTTGGGTTAGCAGAATTAGAACGTAGATTCGGTGCTAGTAATATCTCCCGAATATCTACCCATGCCGTTACAGTCAATACAAAGAAGTTTGACATCGATCAATTTGGCGGTGTTGTAAAAGTCGGCACAGTCACAACTATTTTAGACAAACAAAGTCTCGCCTCGGCATCACAGCAAATCATCGAAGAATACTACAAGCGCTTTATAGATAGTAAGAATAAAATTACATTCGGAATTAGTGTGTACGATAACAACACAAAACCATATGATATACAAAGGCTCGGTCTTGGTTTGAAACGAAAATTACGAACAAAAAACGTAAGTCTGCGTCTAATCCCTAATGCGACAAGCGCCTTATCAAGTGCTGTCAGTTATCACAACAAGCTAGGCTCTCTGTCGACGAAAGTAGAATTGATGATTGTACGCTCAGAAGACAGTGGTTCACTTGTTTTAGCAGAGACTAAATCGACTCAAAACATTACCGCTTACTCTAAACGCGACCAAGCTCGTCCCAAAAGAGATGCTTTCGTAGGAATGTTACCACCTAAGCTCGCTCAAACTATAATAAATCTAGCCCTTGGCGACAAAGATCCAAGCGAGCTGACCCTGCTTGATCCTTTTTGTGGTACTGGAGTGATTTTACAAGAAGCTGGCTTAATGGGCTTTAAAACAGTTGTTGGTACGGATATTTCAGACAAAATGATCGAGTATAGCAAAGAAAATCTAGACTGGCTTAAAAAAACTCACTGTATTGATTTTGATTATAAATTAGCTACAGGAAACGCAATGTCCGCAAAGTGGGACTCGTCTATTGATTTAGTTGTCAGCGAAACTTATTTAGGTCAACCTTTTAGTGCTTTTCCCGAACCACATAAATTTAGCGAGGTAAAACATAACTGCAACAACCTAGTCACAATGTTTTTAAAGAACCTTAATCACCAAATAACTCCTGACTCAGTCGTTTGTTTAGCAGTGCCAGCTTGGGTGAGTCGTTATGGTACAATTTCTCACCTACCGCTAATTGAACATCTAGAGGAATTTGGCTACAAACGTGTTGAATTACAAATCATTCGACCAGAAGAACTGATTTATCACCGTCCGAATCAAGTCGTAGCACGAGAATTGTTAATCCTGCAAAAAAACAATTAATATATTTCTGCTTCTGTTGACTAATTAACAGATGTTTGGTACAATTGAGTTCGATTTTTCGTTAATTATTGTAAATTTTGAGGAGTTAATATGTCACACGTCAAAGCTGGCGGTACATCAAAAAATATTCACAATAATGCCGGTCAAAGACTAGGTGTTAAGCGTTTTGGTGGTCAAAAAGTACGACGAGGTGAGGTTTTAGTTCGTCAAACTGGTTCTACAAAAATTGCTGGCCCAGGTACTTTTATCAGTCGCAACTTCACTATTCACGCTGCGGTTGACGGAATTGTATCTTTTACTAAAATCCGCAAAAAAAGCTTTACTGGCAAAACCGTGCCTCGCACACAAGTAATAGTAAAATAAATTACTTTAGGACCTTTAATAATAAATACCCACTCTTACGCGGGTATTTTAAAATTCAAATAATATAGCTGGTCTTTTTTATTGGTCTAAACGCCTAAATGATATTTAACACGTTCAACCACATCACCAATAACAACTTGTGATTTTACTAGATAGTCATCTACGCCTAATTCTTCGGCACGTTCTTTATCCTTAGGCTGACTGAGGGCAGTTAACATAATTATCCGGATATTAGCCGTTTCTTTGGTGTTGCGTAAAATATCTAAAACATCAAAACCACTAATTTTTGGCATCATTGCATCTAGTAGTATCAAGTCTGGTTTGAATTCAATAGCTACCGACAAGGCTTTTTCACCATTATCAACTTCACGAACGTTAAAGCCTTCCATCTCAAGTCTAGATTTATATACTCCAGACAAAGCTGTGTCGTCTTCAACTAATAAAATATTTTTCTTTGCTTCCATATTAAATACATATTACTACAAAATACATATTAAACACAAGCTTATCACAGCAAAATGTTCTTGGCCTCGTCCATTTGCGGGTCACGATCATTATTTAAATCATCACTAGTTAAGCCCACTATTTTATTAGGAATGATACCATTACCACTGATATTTTGATCTTTTGGAGTAAACCATCGAGCCACTGTTACTTTCAATAACGCTTTATCACTAAGATTAATTAATTTTTGCACACTACCCTTGCCATAAGTTTGATCACCCACTAGAGTTGCAGCTCCGTAGTCTTTTAAAGCTCCAGCCACAATTTCACTAGCACTAGCTGTTGAACCGTTCACTAATACGACCGTTGGAAACCCGTCTAAAATCGCATCTTTGCCAGTAATAATAGTCGCTTTAACCTGCCCCAAAGTAGTTTTTTCGGTTACTATTTTTTTATCATCTAGCCACAATCCAGCCACGGCTCTAGCAGCTTCGACATATCCACCGCCATTACTACGTAAGTCTAAAATTATAGATTGAGCGCCCTGACTAATTAGACTCTCGCCTTCTAAGCGAGCTAAATCACCGGTTTCATTATCAAATCTCAGGATAGTTAATATGCCAATCTTACCAGAGATTTCACTACGGACACTTGGATTGTCAATCTCGGCACGCGTTATAGTAAAAGTTTTAATAGCACCTTCGCGTTCGACAGTTAATTTAACAGTTGTACCAACATCACCGCGAATTTTTGCGACCGTTTGTTCCACGGTCCAGTCACTCACTGCGTCATCATTAACACCAAGCAACACGTCACCAGCCAGGACCCCAGCCGCCTTTGCAGTATTACCTTTTAATACATTTACTATAGTGATTCTGTCTTTTCTTATCCCAACCTCAACGCCGATTCCACCACCAATTTCACCTGATAGACTTTTGTTGTATTCCTCTGCGTCAGTAGCGTCTAAATACATCGTATATTCATCACCAGCCGCCTCTACTAAACCTCTACTAGCGCCACTAATTAATTTCCTAGTATCTAAATCACCATCAAAGTTGCTAGCCAAGGCATTGTATGTTTCTTGCAGTGATGTTAGGTCGATAGTGCCCGAATATGCTCTGTAGCCAAATACTGGTGCAATAGCGGCTTCTATCCGATAATGATAAATTCCTGCTATATAACCTAGAACAGCGATCAGCGCTACGGCTACAAATTTAAAAGTTGCAGATAAATCAACTTTTATCTGACGTTTATTTTCAACATCTTTATCAATTATGTCTTTTTTATGAGTCATTAACCCCGCCTCAAATATTAGCTTAATCAATTATAACGCATTTTGAGAGATTTGATTTACAAAATATGTACGTAGTAATCAAACGCGCCAATTGACAACCACATTTCACTATACATTCCGTAACCAGCACCGTAATTATGGTTATATTGACTTATCAAAACCTGTTGACCGTCTTCGCTTACAGCTTCAACCCACGCCACATGTCCATATATACCGTTTTGAGCAGTATACCCGGTCATGATAGCGATTGAGCCGGATTGTGCACCTCCCGGTGAATAGCCAGCGTTTACGGCATTCTGGTAGAAATTTGCGGCATTTCCCCATTGATAATACCTGCCAGTTTCCTTAGCTATCCGCCAAGCTACATAACTTGCACATTGACGGCAACCATAACCGTGACCGTCACCGCCATTTCCATCGGATCCGCCCGTTGACAAAAATCCTTCCATAGCACAATTAGACCAGTTCCAAGGATAGTCTCCCAAACTACCTCCACTTACTAGCGTATACCCACCCGAATTAGTATAACGAGCATTTATAGCAGCCTGAGTTGCTCTTGCTTGAGCAATTTTATTTTGATTTTTACTAATCATTGACTGATAATTTGCCTCTTCACCCTTTGTCATGGCCAATAAATTACTCTGCTCAGCTTCTTTTTCTACTAAACTAGCCTTTTGAGCCTTCTGGGTCTCTAGCACCTTAGAAAGTTGAGATTTTTGTTCGTCTAGTTCGGCTTTTAGTTTCTTTATTTGAGTAATAGTGGCCGTTAGTTGATTCCGCACAGAGCTACGGTATTCTTGTTTATCCAGATATTCACCAATAGTACTGCTACTAGCTAACATTTCTAGTGGCGTTACTTTATCATCAACGTATAAGTCAGCTATAACTTTTCCTAAAGCATCACGATTTGTTTGAATCTGATTTTCTGTTTCAATGATTTGTCTAGTCAATTTGTCGTATTGCGCCTGACTAATGTCTATTTGGGCTTGTATAACTGCTCGTTGTTTTGCTAACTCACCAAGAGCATTCTGCAAGGTCATTGCCTGTTCGCTTAGAGCGCTGGCTTCTTTTTGATAATCAGATATTTGCTGTTGTAAGTTGTTTATCTCAGCATCACATTCACTAATCGACGAGCAGGCATTGCTGCGTAAACTAAATACACTAGAGAGTATCCCTGCAATCAACAAAACACAAACAGCTATCCTTGCGGATTTAAGAGTAAAAGTTTGAGATATTTTATGTTTGTTTTGTAATCTCATAACCACGTTATTATACCATAAGCCACATAGTTAGGTCAATTTATTCAGAGAGGTAGCGTTTAGTTGCAAGTAGCGAAGAAATAACCCCGATAATAGAGCCAATAATTATCATACCAAGCAAAACTACCCAACCAAAACTTATCAAAATATCAATCGTAGGCTGAACCGTTATTTGATAGCTACTTAACGTACCAGCCACGCGCCACAAAACTATACTACCAATGCCAGTTGCAATAATCGCCGCAATGAATCCATAAATCATCGCCTCGACAATAAACGGACCTCTAATAAATGCTTTGCTTGCTCCTATCAACTTCATCATTTCTATTTCTTCACGACGATTAAATATCGCCATTCGTATAGTGTTAAATATGATTAGTGCCGAAATCACCATAAATATTGCCGCCACACCGGCTCCAATCTTCTGAGCAAAGTCTACAGCGCGACCAATTGATTCTATAGTGTCTTTGCGTTCTCCCGCGAAAGACGGTTTATAATCAGAATTTATATATTTCTTTATTAGTTCATTGTTTTTTGTAAAATTTTGAAGCTCAGTGGTGTCGTTTATGTCTTGCACGACAACACGCAAAGTAGCTGGCGTCTGGTTAGTTGCTTCACGAATAGCCGCAATAACATCGCTGTCCGAACTATTCTCTTCGGCAATTTGACTGCGAGCTTTTTCAGAACTAATAAATTGCGCTGATTTAACAGAAGTTAACTTTTCTACTTCTTTTATTAATTCTGAGGCTTGCTCGTCGGTAGTATCAGTTTTGAGATAAATCGACATATCCACTTTGTCACGCAATTCACCTAGAGTATTGTTTAATATGTTTTGTGTTAAAAATGAAACAAAAATTATCATTAGAGTAATAGTCATAACTGCCGTCGCTGCTATCGATAACCAAGAGTTTCGCGCGAGACTACTAAATCCGTAGCGCAAGATTCGCGAAAAAGTCAATAAACGATGCTTTCTAGTTTTTTGATTTTTGCTACGTGAAGATTTTTGATTATTTTTACTCATTGTCGATAACTTCCAACGGCTTGATCGCCGGTAATTTTACCATGTTCAAGAGTTACCACGCGACGTTTTAGTTTATTAACTATTTCAGCATTGTGCGTTGTTAAGACAACGGTCGTACCGTATTTATTAATTTTCTCAAGTAACCTAATAATATCCCAACTATGTTTAGGGTCAAGGTTACCAGTTGGTTCATCTGCAATTAAAATTTTCGGCTGGCGAACTACCGCACGAGCAATAGCCACACGCTGGCGTTCCCCACCAGATAATTGATGTGGGAAATATTTTTCTTTACCAGTCAAACCGACCAACTCAATAACTTTCGGAACAGTACTTTTGATTTCTCGATATGTCATACCTGCAATTTCAAGAGCAAAAGCAATGTTTTCAAAAACCGTTCTTTGCGGTAAAAGTTTAAAATCTTGAAAGACACAACCAATTTTTCGACGCAAAAGAGGAATATCCTTGTCCTTTAGGGTGTCGTAATCAATACCACCAACTACAATTTTTCCACTAGTTGGTTTTTCTTCGCGCGTTAGTAATTTGAATAGAGTCGATTTACCGGCACCACTAGTACCCACTAATATCACGAACTCTCGTGGTTCTATAAACAAACTAATCCGATCGACAGCCGGCTTAGCATCTTTGGAATAAGATTTTGTTACCCTATCTAGCAGTATCATACTTAGATAAGTATAGCATAAGTAAAAACAGGCGCAAAGTTAAAAATTTAAAAAATTACTAATTTAATTAGATATCTCAGCTTTTAAATATGCGTCAATAAAGCCGTCTATTTTTCCGTCCAGAACACCCTGTGCGTCTCTGTCCTCATATTTTGTACGTGTATCTTTGACCATTGTGTATGGATGCAGTACGTAGTTACGAATCTGCGCACCCCAAGTCGCCGACTCACCTGCCTTCAAATCAGCTAAACTTTCGGCATGATTTTCTAACATCATTTGTGTCAATTTGGAACGCAAAATAGTCATCGCTGTTTCACGATTTTGTAGTTGAGAACGTTCATTTTGAACAGTCACTACTATACCAGTCGGCAAGTGTGTAACGCGCACTGCACTATCAGTCGTATTCACGCTCTGACCACCGTGTCCACTAGCACGATAAACATCAACCTTTATGTCTTTAGGGTTGATATTTACTTCATCTGGAGCATCGATTTGAGGTAAAACTTCCACCAGAGCAAAACTAGTTTGACGCAAATTATCACTATTAAACGGACTCAGTCGCACTAATCGGTGAACACCATTCTCGCTTCGTAACTTACCGTAAGCATAAGGACCACTAATTTCAATAACACTAGTTTTGATGCCCGCTTCTTCACCAGTTGAACGTTCGATAACTTCTGCTTTCATGTCTGATTTTTCAGCCCAACGTAAATACATTCTCTCTAGCATTTCAGCCCAATCCCGAGCATCAGTTCCACCCACACCGGCAGTTAAACGTAAAATTGCGCCTCTTTCGTCATATTTACCACCAAACATTAGGTCTTTGCGTAATTTTTCAAACTCTTTTTGTAAAGCTAAAATCTCACGATCAAACTCTTTGTTTAAACTATTATCCCCAAGCTTAACTAAATCTTTCAAGTCGTTAACTTGTGTTTGCAAAGTAATCCAAGGGTCGACGGCTTTTGATAAAGAAGCTAGTTGTTTACTTTTATTTTGAGCTTTTGTAGGGTTATTCCAAATACTCGATTCGGCTAACTCTTTTTGAAGAACCTTAATTTTACTATTCTTGTCAGCTATATCTAATTTATTGAAAGCCTGATCGATCTTAATTAATAACTCTTCCAGTTTTTTAAATAAAACTGCTTCCATTAATCTAATTTTCCTCTAGCTTTTTAACGGCTTGAATAAATTGATTACCTCTGTCAACATAGTTCTTAAATAAGCCAAAACTAGCCGCTGCTGGACTAAGTAATACCACGCCGGTTCCTTTCGACAGTTCTTGGACACGTTTTACTATATTTGACATCTTTACATTTTCGATTATTTCAAATTTTGAGAAATTAGCTTTTATAAAACTATCGGCAATACGCTTAGCCTCATCACCGATTAATATCGCGTAAGCGTCTTGCTTCTTCATTTCATTTGCCAGCTCTGAAAAATCTGAGCCTTTATAAGATCCGCCCAGGATTATTACTTTATGTTCAGAGCCAAAAGAACGTAAGGCTGCAATGGCTGACGATGGTGTAGTAGCTATACTATCATCATAATATCTTACCCCTTGAATTTTTCTAACAAATTGTAGTCTGTGTGGCAGTCCCTTAAACTCACCTAGTCCTTTTTCAATAATTTTTGGATTTTGGGTAAACTGCCAAGCTGCCTCAATAGCCGCACAGGCATTGTCTTGATTGTGTAAACCAACTAGCTTTATAGCTCTAACTGAACAAATTTTTTGTTCACCATGCCAAAAATATCCGTCTTTTACGTGTGTTGCATTACCCCCCAAATATCCTATCAAGTGTGCTTTTGAACTTTCTGAAATTCGGCGTGCATGTTCGTTGTTAATATTGTATATTAGAGTATCATCAAGTGTTTGATGAAGTGTTATATTACTCTTTGCCGCCACATATTCATTAAGTCCGCGATGAACATCTTGATGCTCAATTTCGATAAATAATACCACTGCTATATGAGGTGATTTTTGTAAATCCCATAATTGGAAACTAGACAACTCATATACTACTATGTCGTTCGGTTTAATATTATCTAGTACATTTAATGCTGGCGTACCAATATTGCCAAGAAGCCAAACCTTATCGCCAGCAGCCTCAAGAATACTGGCGATCAAACTAGCTGTCGTACCTTTACCTTTACTACCAGTTACACCTATGATTGTGCACGGACATTTATCAAAAAATTCGTTCGTAGCAGACCAAACTTTACCATCGGTTTTAATTTTGTATGGCGCTAGACCTGCGGTTCTGACCACCAAGTCAAAACCTTGCAGCTTGCTAAAACACTCGTCACCAATTATGGTTTTGACACCTTGGGGTAAAGGGAGACTTGGCTTATTTTCGTCAACGATGGTTATATCGTTGTCTCGATTTTTAGAAAAATACTGATAACTTGCTTCTCCCTCGACTCCATATCCAGCAATAGCAATTTTCATACTTACTTCCTCGCGAACAACGCTTCTAATTTATCATTTAATTTTGCTAATTCACTCTTCTCACAATTACTTACCGCAGCTAATACCCATTTATTTTCACCAATAAATTGTCGGGCAGTTTCAACCATACAATCAACTGTCACGTTTTTTATCATTTCAGGAACTTTTTCATAATTCTCAATAAAACCATCTGCAAAATAGCGACTAGTATAAAAGTTACTGATTTGCGAAACTGTTTGAGCACCCATTTGGTAACGACCTAACGCAAAAGACTGAGCTGCCTTAATATCACTTGCATTAATTCTTCCGTCTAAAACGCGCTTTAGCTCTTTAACGATAATGTCAAACAAACCTTCAACAGACTCGTGATTAACTTGGCCAGTAATATCCCAGCCGCTATCATACAAACCACTGCCTATATAGGAGCTCACGTTATATGCCAGACCTTTTTGTCGAGCCTTACCAAAAATTCGTGAATGCGTCGTGCCGGTTAGGATATGGTTAAGACAAGAGACAGCGTCTTGTTCTTGGTTGGTAAGTTGTCGCGACAAAACCATAAACATACCAAAAGTCAGATTAGTTGCGTCTTTTCGGCGGATAAGGACTGGGTTAGCTTTATGTAATATATCATGTGGCGCCTCCAATCTATCGCCTTCTGGGAGACTGAATTCGCTCAATTGTCTTTTTATCTCCGCTTTGCGACCTTTTAGCTTACCGGCAATAATAAATCGTAAATTTTTGGTCGTATGGGTACGACGATGGTGCTCGCGCACATCCGCTAAAGTAACATTATTGATAGTTTGTAAAGACTGACGATAGGTCAACACATCTTCACCTAAGAGTTGCTGGACACGAGGGCCTAATAACCGATTATAATTATTTAAATACCCAGTCAACTCACTGCGTACGTTGCCTTTTTCGGCTATCAATTCTCCTTCATTAAATCGCGGCTCGCAAATCGCTAGTTTTTGTAAATCTAAGATACGATTCCATTCAAAATCAGCACAATAGGCATCATAAACCATAGACAAATCGCTCGTATAAGCATTATGATAGGCGCCGTTTTTTGTAAATTCAAACTCAAATTGAGACTCTGAGCGAAACTTGGCATTAGCACCAAAAGCCATATGTTCCATAATATGCGCAACCTGCTCAATATCTTTTGTTTTTGCATAACGATCTCCTGCTCGGAAATGAAATTGCATGCTCATAGTTGTTGCGCCCGGCACGTCTATCAACAATCCTCGTGCTCCATTTTTTAAACGTACCTCTTGAACTTGATGTTTCATGTTTATTCTTTCTGCCTACCCTTTATTTACGCTTATGTTTGCGATTCTGCCGAGCTGTCTTTTTCTTTTTGCGCGCAACAGTCTTTTTTGATATGTTTTTTTGTATTTTTTTATTACCAAAATCCTTATCGCGTGATTTTGTACCGCCAGTAACTTCGTTTACGCCAGTCTCAACTGCAGTTTCGGCCAGACGAGTTAATTCAGTATCATAGTCCTCTTCTTCCTCACGTGCTTTTGCGTCGCTTCGTTGAACGTGCATAATTGCTCGTAATACTTCTTGACGCAAAGTAGCTTGTAGACTATCGAATAATTTTTGTGACTCACTTCGATATTCAACTAGCGGATCTCGTTGTCCGACGCCACGCCAATGAATTCCCTCGCGTAAGTGTTGCATATTTTCCAAGTGTTGCATCCACAAAACATCCAAAACTTGCAAATAAACTTCGCGTTCGATTTTGCTCATAATTTCTTCGCTTAATTCTTCGGTTTTTTGCTCATACAATTCACCGACGGCTTTTGAAGCTTCTTCTTGGCGAATTTTGAGTCTAGTTTCCTTACCTATCTGTTCAATAATCGATTTTTTAAGTGGAAAAATAGATTCAAATGCCTCAACAAAGTTCGGATTTGTTTGCATTGGTAAAATAGTTAACTCTTGGACTTCATTTTCTATTAACCTCTTAATTTCTGGGCCGATATCGTCACCTTCAAGAATCTTACGACGCATCGCATAAACTACATAACGATGACGATTTATAACATTGTCATACTGAACGACGTTTTTACGTGTATCAAAATTAAAACCTTCAACGCGTTTTTGAGCTGCTTCTAAGGTTTTTGAAACAGCTTTGTTTTGAATCGGCGTATCATCATCGACACCTAGTCTATCCATCAAACGAGCAATTTTTTCACCTTGGAAAATACGCATCAAGTCATCTTCGGTACTAACATAAAATTGCGTCATGCCAGGATCGCCCTGTCGTCCGCAACGACCACGTAGCTGATTGTCAATTCGACGTGATTCGTGTCTTTCTGAACCTATTACCACTAATCCGCCAAGTTCTTTGACGCCCTTTCCTAGTTTGATATCAGTTCCACGACCTGCGATGTTTGTTGCTAAAGTAATAGCTCCCTTTTCGCCGGCTTTTTCAATAATTGCCGCCTCACGCTCGTTATTCTTAGCATTTAATATTTCATAAGGAATTTTAAGCTTTTCTAAATATCCAGCAATCAGTTCATTTTTTGCAATCGAAGCCGAGCCAACCAATACAGGACGTCCTTGTTTATGATATTCATAAATAGCATCAGCTACCGCTTTAAGTTTTGATTTTTCTGTCTTGTATATTAAGTCTGCCCTATCTTCACGTATCATCGGCCTGTTGGTCGGAATCTGTACTACGTCTAGACTATAAATTTGTTGAAATTCCTCAGCTTCAGTAAAAGCAGTTCCAGTCATACCAGACAGTTTCTTATAAAGCCTGAAGTAATTTTGGAACGAAATAGTAGCTAAAGTCATACTTTCTTGAAGTACCGGCACGCCTTCTTTAGCTTCAATCGCCTGATGAAGCCCCTCATTATATCGACGACCATGCATCAAACGGCCGGTAAATTCATCGACAATAATGATTTCACCATCGTTAGTTGCTACGTAATCTTTATCACGCTTAAATAATGTTTGAGCCCTCAAAGCTTTATCTATGTGATAAACGGAACGAACATATTCTGGACTATATAAATTTTTAATACCTAATATTTTTTGAACTTTTTCAACGCCCTCGTCACTCAAAGCTACGTTGTGGTGTTTTTCGTCTAATATATAATCTTCTGGAACTAAACGTTCTGCGATTTTAGCAAACTGATAATAACTATCGGCACTCTCAGATGCAGGCGCACTAATAATAAGTGGCGTACGAGCTTCGTCTATTAAAATGCTGTCTACTTCATCAACAATCGCAAAATTCAGTTCGCGCTGTCTAAGTAAATCCACGTCATTGGCCATATTATCACGCAAATAGTCAAATCCAAATTCATTGTTAGTTCCATAAGTTACATCGGCCGCATAAGCTTCCTTACGCGTAATTGGTCGCAAACGCTTAAGTCGTTCGTCTTGGTGATTTTCATTATCAAAATCTGGATCATAAATAAAAGAAGCCTCGTTAATGATCACACCGACGCTAATTCCCAAAAAATGATAGATCGGCCCCATCCAAGAAGCATCGCGCTGAGCTAAATAATCGTTAACCGTTACTACGTGAACGCCTTTTTGTTCAAGCGCATTCAAGTACACCGGTAAGGTCGCGACCAAAGTCTTACCTTCTCCGGTTTTCATCTCTGCGACGTTGCCATCATTTAAGACCATTCCTCCGATGAGCTGAACATCGAACGGTCTCATCCCAAGAACTCGATCGCTAACTTCGCGTACAACCGCGAAAGCATCTGCAAGAATAGCGTCTAAACTTGCACCTTTTTTGAGTCTCTCGCGCAATTTATCGGTTTGTTTTTTTAGTTCATTGTCAGACATAACCTGATATTTTTTGCTCAGGTTGTTTATAGAAGTAACTTTTTTACGCAAAGCTTTAATTGTCCGCGCCTGCGGATCACCGAACACTTTCGTTAACAATTTATTCTTACTTACCATATTTAAAAGATGATTACTCCTATTCCCACATCAACTCAGTCAAACACTATGACCAATTATAAGACCGCTAGTTAGTTTAGACAAGCCAAAAATCACTTAAGAAAGCGCCTAAATCGATTCATTTTATTACGGCGACCAAGGTGCTCAATAGTCTCAAATTTATAATCACTTAATTGTGAAACTAATTTTGCCTCTACGATATCTATTGCAGCCATAATGTTGCTAGTAGAGTCTTTGGCAACAATCAAATTTCCGTCCATAGATAGTACAACTTCAACTGCGTATTTATTGCCGTGATCGTGATTAACTTGTTGTAATTTTACGTCTGCAACTACCGATCTACGTAAATTGCGCGGAATATAACGATCAAGTCTACCAATGCGCTTGGTCACGTATTTTTTTGTCAAATCATTAACGTCGTAGTCTATACCAACGATTCGGATTGATGTAATCATATTACCTCCTCTGTTATATTGGTATTATAGACTCAATTATAACACTTCGCGATTACTTAAGTAAGGGCGCAAAACCTCTGGTACTATCAATTTACCATCTTCTGTTTGGAAGTTTTCAATTACAGCCACCAAGGTACGCGCTAGTGACACGGCGGTACCATTTAACGTATGCAAAATTTCAACTTTACCGTCTTTTCGGCGCAAACGAATATTCAAACCACGAGCTTGAAAATCGGTGCAATTAGAACAGCTGGTCAATTCACGATACATATTATCTACTGGCGACCAATATTCAATATCGTATTTTTTATATGCTGGAGTACCCAAGTCTCCGCTAGCAATGTTTATAACTCTATAAGGAATTCCGATAGCCTGCCAGATTTCTTGTTCTACGGCTAAAATTTCCTGATGCATATTAGCGCTTTGTTCGGGCGTAGCAAAAACATAAAGCTCTAATTTGTTAAACTGATGCACTCTAAATAGTCCACGCGTAAATTTGCCGTAAGCGCCAGCTTCTTTACGGAACGAAGCACTAAAACCTGCATAGCGCAAAGGTAAGTCAGCTTCGTCTATAATCTCGTCTGCATGATAACCAGTTAACGGTATCTCAGCAGTAGCATTTAAAACTAAATCCTCGCCCTCAATATAATATTCATCGCTTTGGTCACTAGTACGCGGAGCAAAACCAGTACCTTCTGCTATTCGCCCGTTTACTAATGCCGGCACTGTCATATAAGTAAAGCCTTTTTGGGTTACTAAGTTCAACGCAAACTGAATAATTGCATTCTCGAGCAGGGCTAAATCGCCTTTTAAATAATAAAATTTATTTCCAGCTACTTTGGCGCCGCGTTCAAAATCCAACCAGCCACGATTAGTGGCAAAATCCAGATGATCTTTGGCTTGTGGCTTTTTATCGCCCCAACAAGTAACCTCAACACTGGTGCTTTCGTCACCGATTGGCACATCATCAGCAATTAGATTCGGTACTTGTTTGATAAATGTTGTAAAACTAGCATCAATATCTTTGAATTCTGCTTCTAATTTTGCTAGTTGTTGTTTAATCTCTTTGCCTTCGGCAATTAATTCTGGTGTCGGCTTAGTACCTTTTGCTTTTGCGGTATTTTCATTACGCCTAGTATTCAATTCTTCAATCTGAGATTGTAATTTCAAACGTTTAGCGTCCAAGTCTAAAAGTTCTTGGATATTAATTTTATAGCCTTTATTGTCGGCATTTTTTTGCACTAAGTCCGCATTGTTGCGGATAAAACGAATATCTAACATGGTGCTAATTGTACCACAACACAGGCAAGAAACACTAGGTGGGTTGTGTTGCAACGCGAAAACCGACGTAAGTGCTAGGGGTCGCAGGGCTATAGCTCAAAGTCAGATGCAACACGCCAGCAGAGCTACCATTACTCCAGAGGCCCCCACGGAAGAAGCCACGAAGGGCTGTCACATTCTCGTTATAATTACTAACTAGACCTC